>CANHWS010000047.1 GCA_947464365.1 Cytophagaceae bacterium
CGCCATCATTGGCCAAAGTATCTGGAACTATATCGGACAAAGATATGGTCGCTCTGCCATCAGCAATGTCCTGAACCAGACCCGCCTCCAACGAGACGAAGAGGAAAGCATCATGCTGAGCTTGGGCGTGCCTTACCAGAAATTTATCCGAGACTGGCGTGACTGGTACATTGAGCAAGGCCAACAAACGGCCAAATTCACAACACCCCTAAGCGACAAAGACGTACTAGATCGACTCGGAACCAACCGACGCACCTACCAGATGCGCCAAAGCCCTGATGGCAAATACGTCGCTTATACCATCAACAATATAGGGGCCTATTCTATCCGTTTACTCAACCTCGAGTCTGGCAGTAGCAAGACTGTTTTGTCAGGTGGATACCGTGTCATAAACCAAGAGCCTGACTACCAAACACCTGCAATCGCATGGCAGGGAAATGATATACTACACATCATCCGGAGCCAAAACGGCAAACTCCAATGGATCAAGTATGACGTTTTGACCTCCAAAACGGACAAGCAATCGCTGCAAGGCATGCAGCAGGTTAACAGCTTTGATGTCCGCACAGACGCCAAGGGTACACACCTAGTCATGAGTGCCGACGTCAATTGTATGACCCACTTGATGACCTTATCCACAGGCAAACAGCAGCCAACCTACCTGACCAGGGATCTGTTTGATGACCTTGACCCCAGGTGGATCGGGGATACAGCTATCGTTTTCAGCTCAAACAGGCTTAGTGATACCTTACGAAGTTGGACAGGCAGCCCCGACCAAATTAGCAACAGTTTTGACCTTTGGCAATACAACCTAAAGGCCAAAAACAAGCCCCTTGTTCGCCTGACCCGCACTTGGTATAACGAAACCCAACCGATGGTCTTGGCCAATGCCAAAGGCGCAGTAGCAGGTGGTGTTTTCTACGTAACAGATGAGTCTGGTATTTTGGGCCTAGGCCTACGGCAACGTAATGGCAACACAATAGCCCTCAGTAATTGGCAACAAGACATTACAGTTACCGACATAAGGGACGTTAGTAAACCTTTCGCCTTAATTGCCCTAAGGGATGATAAGCTAGAGCTTTACCGCAGCCCGGCCTTGGCAACATTCAGCTCCCTAGCCCCGCATACGACCCCTCGCATTGACCAGATTGGACTGAGCCTACGCCTCGCAGCCCGGCAAGTCACTGGGTTTAACACCAGCCAATTGGCGCAACAAGGTCCACGCCAAACCTATATTGAGCCAAACATTGCACCTCAGCCAGATCCCGGAGCAAATTCAGGCTCAATTCCCGATCCAAAACCAACTAAACGTCGCTTCATTCGGCGTGATACCATAGGCCCCCAAGATATTGACATTCGCAATTACGTCTTTGAGGCCGAAAGGATCAGCAGCCCAGCAGCCTTAGCCAATGACAAGGCTCTTATCACCAAGAAGGGGACCAAAGTAATCCAGGAGACTAGCGCCAAGGATGATCTAATTAACATGGTCAAGTCCCAACAGCTGGACGACAAATCACTTGCGTTCGGGCCGTATCAGTCCCAAAACAGGATGAATTTTGCCAGTGTAGTTTCATCAATCGAGATCAATCCGCTGACAGGCTGGGGCGTCCACCTCCAGTCCAACATGACAGACCTGTTTGAACACTATAAAATCTACGGTGGTGGTACCCTCTATGGGGACTTTGTTAGCAATATCCTGTTTGGCGAGTACCAATATCTAGCCCGCCATCTAGATCTCAAGGCAAGGTATGATCGTAAACTATTCAGCAACTCGACCCAGACCTACAACCATCGTTACGTCCTAGACAAAGTCTCTGGCACAGTCAGCTACCCGATAACGATCCGGTCCAGCATCTCAGCCTCGCCGTTTTATGCCACAACCCGCTATACCGAGCTAGTCAGCGCAGGCGTCCCCACCCTCACCAAGCCAGATGTGGTTGTACCATACGGTGGCCTAAAGCTAGAGTACGTTTTCGACAACACCTTGAGCCAAGGCCTTAACATCCTGCAAGGCACCCGTCTCAAGGCCAACCTAGAGCACTACGAGGGCATCAACGAAAAGTCAAGGTCCTTCACCAACATCAATATTGACGCCCGCCATTACCAGAAAATCTATAACGAAATCGTCCTTGCACTAAGGGCTTCCTATGGCTCATCTTATGGCAATGCGCCGAAACAATTCTTGCTCGGCGGCATGGACAACTGGATCAATAACAGCACCGAACGCACTGGCATACTGGACGAAACATCGGGTGGGCCTGATGGCAAAACGGATTGGCTATTCACGCAGTATGCCACCAATATGCGGGGCTTCAAGTACAATACCATGTCCGGCAATAGCTACCTGCTCTTCAGTGCCGAGCTTCGCATACCCATCATCCGTGCTTTCTACCGCGGTCCGATCTCAAGCAACTTCATGCGCCACCTTCAGCTAACAGGCTTTACCGATATGGGTAGTGCCTGGACTGGCGGCAACCCCTTCACGACCGACAACAGCATCAATACCCGCGCCTTCCGTGACGGCCCGTTCAATATCACAGTTGTCAATTATGACAATCCCTTCCTGATAGGCTATGGTGTTGGCGCCCGCACCATCTTCTTGGGCTATTATCTCAAACTCGATGTCGCGCAGGGTCTGCGCAACAACACAACCACCCCGCTTACCTATTACCTAACCTTAGGATACGACTTCTAGCATCAGCAGGGTTTGGTGACATTGATTTATCAATTTTATAGAACAGACAGCCTAGCCAGCACTTCGGATATCCTTGATCATCTCGACTAAGGCCTCCTTCAGCCGCTCCCTCCCACTGTTTTTCCGACTCGCCAAAATGATTGGCCGACTAGGCTCAGGATCTCTGAAATAACGTAGCCGCTTAAGCTGCGGACTAGCCATAGAGGCCACAGCCAACGAAGGCAATAATGTCGCCCCACCATACCGATCCACCATACGCTGAAGAGTATCTAGGCTACCTGCTTCGTATTTCACCTGTGGGCCATCCTGTTGCCTGTCCAGCCGACAAAGCTGTAGCACCTGTCCCTTTAGGCAATGCCCATCTTGTAAAAGCCAAAGACGCTCTTGCTCCAGGTCTTGCACCGTAAGTGTCGTTTTCCTGTATAGCTCTGAGCTTGGAGAAACATAGGCCACAAAAGCATCGTCGAACAGGTGCAAACTATCCATCCACGGAGCGTCCTCGTGGGTTGCGATAAGGGCTGCATCGAGCCGACCAAGTTCCAGCATCGGCAAGATATCAGCCGTATAGTGCTCGCTAATGGTAAGCTCCACCTCTGGGTATTTGGCCAAAAACGGCTGCACCATCAACGGAATCAGATAGGGCGCAATCGTCGGGATGACACCAAGCCGAAACCTGCCACCAATTTTGCCAATTAGCTCAGCTACCATTTCCTGAAACTGCCCCGCCGCGTCATTGATCACCCGTGCATGATCTAGTAAGGCCTTTCCTTCTGGTGTCGGTTTGATGGGCTGCCTGCCACGGTCGAACAAGGTAATCCCCAACTCCGACTCTAGCTTCTGGACCTGCATACTAAGCGTGGGTTGCGTCACACCACAGAGCTCGGCGGCCCCAACAAAGGTTCCTTCGGCCTCTAGGGCCAATACGTACTGCAACTGCTGGAGTGTAAACATAGACAATGCCCCTTTGGGGGATAGGATAAGCTAGATAAGTTAGGCAGCCCCTAGTTAATACGAGTTGGATGACAGACCGACAATTTGATTGCACTAGTTACATGCAAACATGATTAATCGCTCAAAATAATCTAGTCCGACGACAAACAAATTTACCTCAATGCCATCTGGCAAGCGATATTGATGACGCCTAGAATCTAACTCAACCTTAGCACCTCTTGCCAACCGTCCTCCCTGTTCCTGTTATTGAGCCACTAGCGCTTGCCTAGCGATGATGCTTGCTCCGAGCATTTGGCAGGTCATGATTTGGCAACAAAATGCCGATTTGGCAATCCATGGAGGTATTTCGGACCTTTTGGCAAATAAAATTGCCCAAAATGCCAATCCACTTGTGTAAAAAATTGCTAATTTTACGCCGATGTTAAGGTTTTCTACCTCAAAGTTTGTCACTTGAGAACTCTTTCCCTGACATCCCATGTTCAGATCTATGAAACAGTATTTACTCTCAGCTGCACTGATCCTAGCCCTTGGCTTCGGAGTCAATGCCCAAAACACCGTCAAAACGGACTATCGTTTTGCACAAGGTAACGTCCCCTATCAGGAGGAGCGTGGCGATACTGTCATTGCCACAGTTGGTGATGATAACGTTTGGCCTAACATCAGCATCGGGTTTGATTTCACCTACAATGGAGTGACCTACAGCAAAGTTGCAGTAGCAAACAATGGCTTCTTGGCCTTCACGACCAACAACGTGACCTCCAGCGGTACTGGCAGCTCTATCCTTAGTGCTTCTATTCCAACAGGGATAGCTCTAAAGGGTTTCAATCAGACTGGCGCCTATGGTTTTGGCCCATTGATTGCTGGCCTTAACTATGACCTTTTTTGCGACGCTGCCGTTGGTGCAGGTTCAAGACTTACACTGAGTCGGACAGGTACGGCACCTAATCGTAAAGCAGTCTTCCAATGGAAAGACTACCGTAAGTATGGCGCTACACATACAGGCGACAACATTAACTTCCAGATCATCCTTGCAGAAGGATCAGGTGATGTCGTTGTTCATATAGGCTCGGTGACTTACACTGGTACCGACGCTAGAGCACAGTCTGGCCTCCGTGGTAACGACACTACTGATGTCCTTAGTCAGGCTGGAACATGGTCAAGCCTGGCCCAAAACATCTATGCCTTAGACGGCATCCTCACCACTGCAAATGACATTCCACAATCAGGCACCCAATTTACCTGGTCGCCAACCCCACCAGCGGCGATTGATGTTTCCGTCACAGGTATTTTGCGTCCTGTTTCTGTAGGCGGCACCTCTTGTATTTCTTCTGCCACAGACTCTGTCAAATTCAACCTGTTTAATAACGGAACGAACCCTGTCGCCTCTGTGCCAGTTTCCTACACTGTTAATGGTGGCAGCCCAGTAACCGAAACATTTAACTTTAATCCACCTCTGGCTTCCCGCTCAGGCGCAATCTTAACATTCTCCAGTGCTATTTCCCTAACCGCAGGCGGCAACACAACTGTACGCGTATACAGCTCGTTGGCAGGCGAACTCCCTTCAACCCAACGGAATGATACTTTGTCAAAAACGGTAACATTCAACGGGTTTTCGGGCAGTACTAGCATCTATCCAACCTGGACATCAGATTTTGGTGGCCGCACCTCTAACACTTACCCAACAAACTGGGTAGGCGAAACCCTATCAGGCAATCTTTCATGGAAAGTTGATAGCGCTATTTTCGACCCAGGTTCCTCTCTGAGCCTACCGATTGCTACTCGTCAAGGACCAGGTGTCTTAGTATTCCCATCAGTAGTCAATACCACATCAGGAAACCAAACGCGTGTTAGCACGCCATGCCTTAACCTGAGTAACTGGCCAGGCAACGAGCCTGCTTGGTTCGTATTTGACATGAATCAGGACAACGAATGGCCTGGACGTCAAGACTCAGTTTTGGTTCAGGTTGCAGTCAATGGCCAAAACTTCACCACTGTAGGCGGTTTTGGACGTTATGACTCAGGAATAAGCACTTGGGAGTGGCGCACTTTTGGTGTTGACCTTTCAGCTTATCGTAACCAAATCATTCGTATAGCATTTGTTGGTGTTAGCAAGGGTGGCAACAACCTCGGCATTGATTATGCAACCGTCCAGAATACCGTCCCAGTTGGGCTTGCCAACAGCATCAGCACTCGTGCCGTTGATGTCTATCCTAACCCAACCACAGGAATGCTCAATATCAGCCTGCCTGCCAACACCCAATACAACAAAGTTGAGGTCCTGAACATGGTCGGACAAGTTGTCCTTGAAGATCTCACCAACGGCATCAGCCAAGGCAACATCCAGCTTGACCTAAGCAGCCTTCCTAAAGGAGCTTACCAAGTTAGGGTCCTAGGCAACAGGGGCGCATACCAACAACGAGTAACTAAACAATAGGGTACTCCATAACCACATAGTAACAAAGCCCACCAAGAATGTCTTGGTGGGCTTTTTTGCATCTAGGACTAGACGACAAAATCTCATGCTAGTAGTTTACCCAAATATTTATACACTGTTTCCACATTATTCCATATTTTTGATACCAGTCCAGTCCGACCATATCGGCAAAGCAGCAATGGCTTTGTAATCGAATCACCACCTATGAAGAAAATAATACTCAAGTCCGCCCTAGCAACCATGCTATTTCTGGCCGGCACCCTAGCCATCGCCCAGAATCTAGTTAACCGGGACTATCAGTTCACCCAAAGTATTAGCACCTATACTCCCCTCACAGGTGGCACCCAGCTCAACGCAGCCAATGATGATGACCAGTATTACAGCAACGTCCTGATTGGGTTTCCGTTCAGGTACAACGGTCGGGACTACGACACTGTCGGGGTGGGTAACAATGGGTTCATCGCCTTCCTATCTGGCACCAGTATTTCTTTCAGTGGTGGCGGTAGCAGTATTGGTGGCTTCGGAACATCTGGCGGTAGTGCCCTCTACAACTTCGATGTCCAGGCCCAAGGTTACAACTTTGGCCCAATGATCGCAGCCTTCAACATGGACCTGCATTCCCGAAGCAATGGTAGGTTGACAGTCCACCGCACAGGCTCGGCACCTAACCGGACTTTCACACTCCAATGGGCGCAGTACGAACGCTATTCTGGATCATCAGGTACGGACAACCTTAACTTCCAATTGGTCCTGACCGAAAGCAATAACGGCATCACCGTTAACTATGGCAACATGTCCTTGCCTACTGCCAACGAGGGTGGCGCTCAGGTAGGTTTGCGTGGCAGCGACACTACTGACATCAACGCTCGTACTGGTATGTCGTTCACCAACACCAATACATCAACCTACGCAACGCAGGACATCCGGATCAATAGCGGCACTACCATCCCAACCGGGCTTTCCTTCAGTTGGCTGACTGGGCCTCCTGCTGCAATTGACGTTGCAGTAACAAGTATCCTCAAGCCAGCCAATGTGCCCGGTTCGTTATGTATCGCCTCGGTTACCGACTCCGTTAAGTTCAGCATCCGCAATTTTGGTTCTGATCCAGTCACTTCCCTACCGGTTACCTATCGCCTAAACGGTGGAGCCCCTGTCCAGCAGACATTTAGTTTCAGCCCACCACTTCAGGCACGCGAAAATGCGGTCTTGACTTTCCCTACCCCAATCACGTTATCGAGTGGCTCAGTCTTCAGCATCCAGGTCTATGCTGAGCTTGCAGGTGAAGCGCCTGCAAATCGACGCAATGACACACTCACCAAAAACATTATCTTCAGCTCCATCACAGGCAACAGTTCTATTTACCCTGGCTGGACGACAGACTTTGGTGGTAGGCCTTCACCAAACATCCCTGTGGGATGGTTTGGCGATCTGCTGGCAGGCACCAACCAATGGACGGTTGACTCCCTATTTTTTGACCCAGGTAACTCACTCAGCACGCCGTTCCGGACCCAGCAAGGACCAGGCTTTTTGTTCTACCCATCGTTCCAGACCTCTACGAGGGGAAGCATCGCACGTGCCAGCACCCCATGCCTCAACCTCAACAACTGGCCCGCAAACGAACCTGCCTGGTTAACCTTCAGCATGAATCAAGACGCAGACTACCCTAGTTTCCTCGATTCACTCCTGATCCAAGTCGCCGTTGATGGCCAAAACTACACTACTGTTGGCGGGTTTTCCCGTTACAACCCTGACGTAACGCCCTATACCTGGAAAACCTTTGGTGTTGACCTTTCGGCCTATCGGAACCAAATCATCCGCATCGGGTTTGTGGCCAAAAGCCGCGGAGGTAATAACCTCGCTATCGACTTTGCCTCTGTCCAGAACACGGTGCCAGTTTCTACGCCAAGTCGCTTGGTCAACCAGCAAGTTTTTGTTTATCCAAACCCAACAACAGGCATCCTTAATATCAAGTTGCCAACCAACCAAGCATATTCCACTGTTGAGGTACTCAACACTGTAGGCCAAGTAGTTTTGAGCCAATCCGTAAGCAGCATTCCGGACGGCGAGTTGCAACTCAATTTAGCTGGTCTGGCGGCAGGCACCTATCAAGTACGGGTCATTGGCCAAGACAAACAATACCTCCAGCGGATCACCAAACAGTAGTTCTGGCTTTCCAGTTCTCGGATCACATCCTGCTATTTCAATGCCGAAGCCTAGACCACGTCTAGGCTTCGGTCATTTGGGGTCTAGCTATGATGCCACTATTAGCACACCCCAATTCAACTTGAAATGGCCAGATTTGGCATGATCAATCAATAGGTCCAGACCACTGGTGTTAATGGGTGGGCTGTGCACGTTAGGATAGCGCCCGCAGCAAGGTCCGAATCTGTTAGCACCTCGTTGTACTGGTGCTCAACCTGCCCACTGACTAGTTGAGCTATACAAGCTGAGCACTGACCTGCTTGGCAGCTAAATGGCAATGAAAGTCCAGCTCGCAAACCCGCTTGTAACAAGGTTTCGTTTGGCAGGATATCGAAGCGTCCTTTATCCACAATCTCAGCTGGTTGTGCGTTATACTGCTCAGGAGATGCTGATCTAGTCGGGATTACAAACTGCTCTTGGTGGATAGCCTCTGCTGTGACTCCAAGATATCGCAGCTCAAACTTCAGGATCTGCATCAAGGCTGCAGGACCACAGAGGTAAAAGTCCGTATGGGATAGGTCAACAGCCTGTTTTTTCAGCCAATGCTCAAAAGCCGTATTGCTTAGGTGGCCGTCTATATAGTTATGGTTCAGTTTTTGTAAATTCGGCTTGGGCAACTCCCCAGAAGTAACAAAGTAGGTTAGCTTTAGTCGCTCTGGGTATTGATTGGCAAGTTGTCTAACCTCTTCAAAAAACAAACTAGCCCCCAATCGTCGGTCAGTTACCAGCCATTGGATCGTTTGATATTGATCAGACTTGAGGGCTGCCCGCAACAATGCAAACAATGGTGTGAGGCCCGACCCAGCTCCAGCCAAGACCAACGAAGCATGACCAGCATTTCCGTTGCTTAGGGTAAACTTGCCAGTAGGATGCTGAACCATTAGCTGAAGTCCCGGCCGAGCCTGGCCAAATAAGTAGTTACTGCCAAGACCATTGGGCAGCCGCTTGACAACAATCTGGAGTGGCTCGCCAGGAAGATTAGCCAAACTATATGACCTTCGATAGACGGTCTGCTGATAGTCTGTTCTGAGCTCTATTGTGATAAATTGACCAGCCTCAAAGTCCCAAGGCGACCTACTAAAGGTAATCTGAATTACATCTGGTAACAGGTATGTCACTGCCTCGACCGTCAGGTAGGCCATTAAAGGGGATTGATCTGGCGCCTCGATTGGTGTTTGGCGATTGTCCATGAGCAACAGATAATGGGTCTGCAAAAATTGGCAATGACAATGACCAGACTGCCTCTTTGTAATGATACATGATCATTAGGCAATGCCCAAGGTCAGAACCGAAATTTTGTCCGCACCTGCCGCAAAGAGCACCCGTGCACAGCTGCCTACCGTGGCACCTGTCGTCAAAACATCATCCACGATCAGGAAATGATAGTTCTCAATTGGCAAATCGAGCTTCATCCCGGTTGGCACCTCAAAGGCCTGTTGCATATTGATCAATCGTTGACCTCTGCTTTTGCTTGTTTGGCTTTCCGTTACCTGTGGCCTGATCAAGACCGCATCTAGGACCTCATAACCTAACACTTCAGCCAGGCCTTTTGCTACCATCGTGGCTTGATTATAACCTCGTGCCCTTTGCCTTTTAGGATGCAACGGAACTGGCACCAACAGGGTAGGATGATCAGGAAATCCAAGTTTCAGCAGCTCCTGACCCAACAACCGACCTAGATATACCCCGATCTCTGGCTGGTTCTCGTACTTAAGTTTATGGATTAGCCGCTGGGCGAGGCCATGTTTGCGAAAGGCCATTAGGCTATGAACACTTACAAGTGGCAGACCTGTGAGCCCTGATAATGAGAATGGATCTTGATCGGCAAGGCGCAGATTGGGCAATGGCAAGGTGGACAAACAGCGCAGGCAAATCGTATTTTCATCCGTCAACAGCCCGACACCGCAAGCCTGACACACCTCTGGCCATATCAGATTGAACAGGGTGCGCTTAAAATCTCCAAACCCTATCTTCTGGCTGATGTAAGTGCCCATCTTCAACTTATTGGTTCCTTCCCAAAATACCCTAAGCCTTGGTAATCCTCGATCGCAAATCTAATTTGACAATACCTTCTGGCTCGATAGCTTATCAGACAAGTGCCAGTACATAATCAGCAACACAGTCGCGACAGCACCGAAGGTATGCCACAAGAAGTGCGTACCCATCGGGAAAACCTGGAGCCAATCCGTTCCGGGCAAGGCGCTATCCGCCAACCGAAATAACAAAGCCGTCACGAAACTGAGCAAAGCCCCTATGACCCAAGCCAAGTGATGCCAGTTTTGCCGGCTAAGACTCAACACCAGCGGAATCAAGATTAGCGAACCCGACATGCCGTAACCTAGTGTGATCTGGGCTTGTTGGCTGATGCCTAGGGCTCCACCCGAAAGGCGCAAACCAAAAATCAGGACCATTAGGATGGCTGCCACAACCATCATCCTGAGTTTGTAGAACAGATGAAAACTGTAGCCAATAATCAGGATCATGATCGGCACCACGTCCAGCATCAGGAAAAACCAGTGGCTCCGTGTCCCGTGGAATATCGTACCGCCTATCCCACCCATCAACAAGATGATGGCCGAAACAATCTTGAGCAACCTATTTGGCTGGTCTGCCCGAAGCTGGACAAGCCAAGCCAAGGCAATGAGCGCAAAAAAGACTGCTGTTACAGTGTTAAATGGCTCGACAATCGGGTGACGACTAAGGTCCGTTTCGACGTAGCGAGGCCCACCGTCTGGCAGCCGACTATTGGCTAGGGTGTCTGCAACTGTGCGTAACGTATCTCCGACGGATGAGGGCATCAAGGCTACCGAGGCCAGTTGGAGCTGCAAAAACACAACTACTAGGCATTGGGATTGGTAAAGGTAAGCAGAAAACAGGGACCTTGGCAGAGGGATGGGGCCTAGCTACCAAAAACCAAATATCGCATAACTAGTATGGAGGAGATTGGTTCTCAGCCAAAATGACCTACATAAGTCCTAGCGTGCAACTAAAACAGCCTTGGCTACATTAAGATTTTTGTTCTGAAAACAAGAACCTGAACGAGCAAACCAAAAATTACTAACTTTGAAAAAAAAGACATGGCCATCTCAGCATTGATCAAACAGACAATCATAGTCGTAAGCGTACTCTCCATGCTAGCCTCTTGCAGGTCAATCCAGATGGCTGACTTAAAAGTCCCAGGTCCAGAAATACCTGTCCGCTTATTACCCATCAAGCCCGAGATAAATCGGTTCTCATTTAACTCTTTCTATAGAAAAATAATAATGGACCACAAGTTATACCAGAATACGAAACGTCAGGGAATGAGATAAAAATAATTGAGCAGGGCAACGTTCTATCAGATGACGTTATCGTATTGTTAACTTCCGAAGTTGAAGACAACATTTCAACCTCAAGCAAACAACCTTATGGTAAGTTAACTTTAAAAATCACCAAAGGGGAGTTCAAATACAATATGCATTATATGACACATGTTTCAGGAATATTACTTGGGATACCATTGCTGTTTGGCGCTCCACTAATTGAAGCAAAGGAAGATATAGAGGTGGTGGCGGCAATTACCGGTCCATCTGGTAATGAAATCAAACAATACAAACTATCTGCCTTACGCAAAAACTATATATGTATGTATTGTGAATGGTCAAATGCAAGTATGCTACGGGCCACAAACCTTGAGGCGATTAAGGATATACTAATGCAATTGCGAGGTAAACTATCCAAAGATGCCGTGGAAATTAATAGCCTACTCAAAGAAGAATCAAACAAAAAAAGCGACTCTGAAACTAGGAAACTTTAGCCACTAACGATCCCCACCCCACCAACAACGCCTTCAAATCTGCACCCCAGCGGTATTCACCCACCAAGGTGTCCGTGCTGGAGTAAATTGGCAACACACGGTGGCAGGGCAAAAGGTAGGCAATCGAGTTGCTGGCCATCATGCCACCAACGGCTTGGCTCGCATTTCGGTTCATGAGGGTCTCGGCGATAGCACCGTAGGTTGTTACCTGGCCTAGCGGTAGGTCGGATAGGTATTCATAAACCCATTTGAAGTTATCATTATAAGGGATAGCGATTGTCACCGTTGGACGGTCCTGAGTGTGGTAGCCAGGACCATTGATGTAGGATACAACCAAGTCAAACAAGTCATCCCCACGTTGCTCAAAGTCCGATAGACCCTGCCCACGCCGAATTTGATCTAGGAGTTGGGGTATGGTCAGATTCTCAATGGTAAATAGGTCTTCGTTTGGGTCCAAAAACTGAAGACTACAAAGCCCCCATTCAGTGCGTGCGATGAAAATTGGCCCAAAACGTGTCTCGTAAGTTTGATACCACGTAAGGATAAACAACCGATCTACCCTATTTGGCTGGTCCCATTTTAGTTTTGGTCCATACCGTAGGTCCGCTTCAGGAATTGGCTTCAGATCTTTCCTTGGGTCCCATGATCCAAACAACTCCAACTGCGCTTCATCCTCATTAGCACTACCCTTAATGATTGGCCATAAATAGCGCAACAGATGCTTCGTTGCCAGATATTGTTCGATCGACATGCCCATCCAGACCTCCAACCGCTGCACCACTACCTCCTTATCCTGATAGAGGTCCTCTGCGGTCAAGGTGTTCACCTCCTCCATGTGTGCAGCAGTAGGCAAAGCCTTAATTTTCCGCATTAGCCGGAAAAGCTGATGGAACCAACGACGAGCCACATGGCTATGGGCATATTGTGGGTTTAGAGATTCGGCTTCCATAGCTAATGATTGGGCTGTATTTATGCCACTGGTTGTTCTTGTTCGTCAAAGACATGGAGGGCAAAAGCCAAGGGATCCAACTGTGCGGTTAGCTCATCCCACAGACCAGGGTTGTTGATCAGGTAGGCCAGAATATTCTCTGATCTTTCTTGCAACCCATCATTCGGGAAAACCTTATCACGGAGATTTAGCGCCTGGGTAATGAGAGTCTCATGGCGTTTTTCCATGGCCTTGCTAATGCGCTTCTCGACATTTTCGAGCGTCTTGAGCACCGTGGCCTCTTGGGCATCCACAAACGAGGCGAGCGTAGGGTCGGCAGCATTTGCTTTGCTGCGCATGGTGGCAAATGCTTGATTGATAAGCTGGTACTCGTGGTGCATCGTGACTTGCCCATTGCCTGCTTGGCGGGCCAAAATTAAGGCCTTCAGCTGGTTGGCGGATAACATCAAATCCTCAAAACGCAAGTTGGCCTTTTGCAATCGGCCTAGCACTGCCTTGGTATTGATCTGACCTAAAGCCCGAGGTAAAACCACTGGCATCGGCAATTTATATAGGGCGAACAAATCGGCGGTCTGGAGCCAATAGGCCACCTCTGCTGGGCCACCCAAGTAGGCGATGTTGGGTAAAATGGCCTCTTGGTATAGTGGCCTTAGTACAACATTCGGGCTCCAATGATCTGGGTGGGATGTGATATGGGTACGTAGGGCATCTGCGTCAAACGACAAGTCGGTATTCAGCACCAACCATTGATCGCCTTCTCGGACCAGCCTTTCACGTACCATGCGCCCATCAACCTCGTCCATATAGAACAAGTTGATAGGCCGCGCATGGACCTGCGCTTTATTCCCCAATGCCTCATACCGAGCGGAAGCCGCATCATGGGCAGGTTTGGTGGCACTTTCTAGCGCATCCTGCAAGGCAATCGATACAAAGGCTCGCTTCAAACGGACATCATCAGGGTCGAGACAGATAAGACCAAGATGCCCTAACCAATGATGGAATAATGCCCGTGTCGCAGCAGCCCATGTTTTTGCGTTGCGGTAGGCCTCAACTGCATCCATCGGGAGGTCTTGGGGCAACGCTAGCCAAAAGTCCTCTGCTGGGGGCCAGGCAAAACGACCTACGGGACCTGTTTGATCGGTATGCCATTGGTGTTTTTTGCCAAACAAGTTAAAGTGATCCACCTCGTCCTTGTCATGGTCTTCGGTCGCCATCCAGTAGATGGGCACAAAGTCATGCGTTGGGTAGCGCTGCTTTAGCTGCCTGCACAGGTTGATGGCAGACATCAGCTTAAAGGGCACATAAAGCGGCCCCGAAAACAGATTAAGCTGATGCCCAGTCGTGACGCAAAAGGTCGTTGGTTTGCGAAGTAGTGTGATATTATCCCGCTCAGCACCGGATAGTTCGATGGAACTATACTGCTCTGTCAGGACGTTGACCAAGGTATCCCGATCAAGACGTGGCTTACCTGCCGCTTGGAGCCTCGCACCCATAGCCTGTGCCAACCCATTGAGGTTGGGTTCATGCTGATAAAGCTGTTGGCCATCCAGTTTGCCATCCAGATATTCGGATAGCACAGCAGGGTATTTGCCCGTCTGGGCAATTGGGATCAGGCGCTTGGTGTAGGCCATAGGTTTGGTGTCGGTGGTTTCAGGTAGTGGTCAGGTGCAAAGGTGCCGAAAAAAACCAAACGTACAGGCCTTGGTCTGATCCAACCAAGATAGGCCCCTACCCTAGTCCTCCTTCCGATATTGCAATTCAAGCCCATGATATTGCGCTTGTTGCTGGTAGTCCTTACGCAAAGGATGGCCTTCCCAGTCGGCAGGGAGCAGGATGCGGCGCAAGTCTGGGTGGTTGCTGAAGTTAATCCCTACCAGATCGAAGGCTTCACGCTCGTGCCACCAAGCCCCAGGCCATATACTCCCGACACTCGGCACTAGTACAGCTCCATCACGCTCTGTTGTGACATAGAGGCTACACCAATGCTGATGGGGGATCGAATATAGGGTATAGACTACCTGTACCTCCTGAAGGCCCGTTTGTTTGTTAGGCCCAAGATCAAGGCCTGTAAGGCAACTCAGATGGTCAAAATAAGTAGATGGATCGGTCCGTAGTTGGTCGCAAGCTACTACCAATTGGGTTGCCTTTAGGTGGATCTGCGGATGCCCATTGGCCCCACCTACCAGGATAGGTATGATCTCTATCGAGGCCAACAAAGCCATAACTACCTCCTGTACCGTGGATGGTTGTTGCTGGTCGTTGCTAATGGGTGAGGCCATGATCAATCGTTGAATTTGTTGTTAGTTACGGATAACTGATAACTTCCTACAGGACATAGTTGCTCAGGATCTGGTA
>CANHWS010000048.1 GCA_947464365.1 Cytophagaceae bacterium
CAATGTCAAAAACTATCGCATCGGCATCGTCACCGCTCAATGGAACCCCGAGGTAACAGGGGCCTTGCTTCGTGGTGCCGTCCATACGCTGGACCGCTATGGCGTACCTCAGGCCAATATCCTGACCCATTCTGTCCCAGGCAGCTTCGAGCTCACCCTAGGGGCTCAGTGGCTTGCCCAGCAGCATAACATTGATGCCGTCATCTGCCTAGGTTGTATCATCCAGGGCGAAACCCGCCACTTTGACTTCATCAGCCAAGCGGTTGCCACTGGTATCACCGAGGTGGCCCTCAAGACCAACAAGCCCATCATCTTTGGTGTCTTGACCCCGAACGATCAGCAACAAGCTCTCGACCGTGCAGGTGGTGTCCATGGCAATAAAGGTGACGAAGCTGCCATCACTGCCCTCCAGATGCTGGACCTGAACGATGCCTTGCTTAAAAGTAATGGCCTACATGCCCCGATCGGTTTCATGGGGCGCTAGGATTTAACATCCCATTTGTTTTGTAACTTGAGGTCTGTAGGTCTATGTGGGGCCAACTAGATCCTGAGCCAACAAAATGAAAAAGATCGTTGCACGTAACATGGGTAAGCTATTTGGACTGTTCCTCATGTTATCCATGATGCCTTTGGCTGGTCACTTATTTGCGCAAGCTGTGCCAGCCCAGAGCCCTGTTCCTACACCACCTGGTGCAGAGCGATCACGTACTTATGCCTTTAGCCCGCAGACAGCCGATGGTTATGCCTTCCAGATTGGTGGAGGATTGGGCTCATTCTCGGTGGCTAGCAGCAGCATCAATCTGCAGGGGTCTATCGGTGGGCAGTACCATTTGTCCTCTTGGCTATCGATTGGTGGCTTTGCTGGTGGTACCATCGGTGGATACGAGACGCGTGAGGCCTTAGCTGGGTTGCGCTCGGCCATTGGTGCCGACACCAGCCAAGCAGGTACCGACCAAACTGTCATCGGCTATTACCTGATGTTAGGCCCATGTTTTTCGACCCATATTGACCAAACCAGTTGGCACTTTAGCCCGCTGATTGGCGTGTCAGGCCTCACACGCTTTGGCTTTAAGCTTGACGATGCTGGTGCACGCAAACCGCTGGCAGTAAAGCAGCAGCATCAGTACGAGCCTAATTTTTCGGCCAATCCTGCGCTGACCTTTGGCCTCTCGGCAGGGTTTGACCGGCCCTTGTCCGGCAAATGGCACTGGGGTCTTGAGCTCAGGTATCTCCTGATTTCGGGCGTTCGATACCGATCCCAATTCGTTGAGTCTTTTAGTGCTATTCAGCCATCGGGTCCGTCCTTACCAGACGTTGACTTCGGAAATGCCTTTAATGTCTCGATGGTCCAGCTTAGCCTCAACTTTACTTTTCTTGATCGACCTTCCGCACCCTGATTATTACCTGCGTAGGTCCGTAAATTGGTGTGGCATAGACTTGCTTAGGAATTGCGTAATATCTGGATCAAGCCGTGTTGACTTTGCGTATCCATAATGATTACTTTTGGAGAATTCTGTATTTCACACCATCTGACCAATACGCTTTATGATCCAACCTAGACACTTAGTCAAGGCTCTTTTTTCCTTGTTTGCCCTTCTGTTAACAAACTGCGTTTGGGCCCAATATTGTGCCGTCACGGGGTACGTGAACGGTAGTGTCAAGATCAGTGGCCTGCGAGTCGGTAGTATTTCGATCCGGAACAATACCCAAGGTGGTTATCAGGACCGAAGCAGCCAGACAACCAAGATCTATAAAGGCTACAAATACCCATTGAGTGTTACCTGTCCGGCTGCCTTGACCCCTAACAATTGCAGCCGCTGGATCGACTGGAACCATGACTCCATCTTCGATGCCTCTGAGCGTCAAGACCTCCTGCAGTTTGCCAATGGTGCCCTATTTCGGGATACCATCATTGCGCCAGCAGGAGCACTTCCTGGCCCAGCCCGGATGCGTACTGTCCTATTCTATCGCCAGTCTAACAGGGTCATGAATCCTTGTGCCTCCACCGACCCTAACAACGATGGGTCAGTTTGGGATGTCACCCTTGACTATGACACTGTTACCAATGTGCTCCCATCTTGCACCCAGATCATTACACCAGTAGATCTATCCACCAATGTATTGACCAATACCAGCATCCGTTGGCGGTTGCCAGCAACTGGACCTGTCTTGGGATATCGCATTTACTTAGACACTATTGCCACTAGCAGGACCTTGGTCGGCACCACAGCGTTTGATACCACCTTCACACCAGCCCAGCAGCTTTTGGGAGGCCGTACCTACCATGCACGTGTCGAGCCGTATAACTTGTTCGGCCCAGCACTAGGTTGTGATTCGATCTCGTTCACCACGACCACCAATCCACCCAACTGCCCAACCGTAACCGCGCCTGCTGGCGGCGGTGTTACCACCCCACGCACCGTTGACTTTGGCTGGACTGACAATGGCGGCAATACCTCTACCTACACCATCTTGGCGGATACAGTTTTCCCTCCGCGGGCTGTTTTGGCACAAGGAATCAGAGGCCTTAGCTATCGGACCTTGGTAAACTTGATTCAAAACCAGAAATACTACTACCAAGTTTTGGCCGTCAACGGCCTAGGTGCTTCTGCTGGTTGCAACATCGATAGCCTCAATACCTCTGACTCGATAAGCTATTGTGCTGTCTCGTTCCAGAATAGCAACTACCACATTAGCCAGATACAGTTCCCGACGGTTACTGACAATGGTGTTACCCGCTCGGGGTACTTTGATCGTCGCCCACGCACGTTGACAGCGCCAATTGGTTCTACCCAAACCATCAATATCAATATCTCAGGTGGGGACAACAATAACACCATCTATTGCTACATTGACTACAACCAAAATGGCAACTTTAATGATCCAGGCGAACGATTGATAGGTGCGGGCGGGTCAGCTGCCAAAACAATTTCTATCACCCCACCAGTTGGTTCTATGGTAGGCCGTACCACCATGCGTATCGTCCTTTGGTATATCAGCAATGGCACCTTCACTGCGCCATGTGGCAACATCCAGTTTGACGGCAACGCCCTAGACTATTATATCGATATCCAGAATCCATTGGCATGTACAGGTCGCCCATCCGCGGGTACCGTTGTGCTGGACTCTGCCCGCTGTGATAATGGTGTTGGCTACCTCCGTGCGACGGGCACCGGTATCGCAAGCAACCTGCGCTATCAATGGCTAAAACGTGTCGGTACTACTTGGGCCCCTGCTGGCACCGCCAATGATACGATCTCTACGCTTAGCACCAGCCCGAATGCCAGCCCAACCAGCTATCGTTTTGTCGTTACCTGTGCCAACTCTGGCCAAACGGACTCTACCGCTGCTTATGTACTTTCTGGCGCACCAGTTCCAGCCCCAGCCGTACGTGATACAGCCCGCTGTGGCACAGGTGGTGTATTGTTGCGTGCTAGCTCTACCTTGACTGGTGGTAGCTACCGTTGGTATCGCGCCATGACTGGCCTATTTGCAGATAGCGCCAACAATGCCCCAATCAGCACTAGTACCCAGGTCCGCAATGGTGTGGCCATAGGCGATAGTGTCGTTCGGTATGTGGCCTATATCACTGCCCAAGGCTGCGAAAGCCCTAGAACCAGAGTCATTGGTCGTGTTGTGGCGGCACCTACTGCCCCAAGCATTACCCCAACTGGTACCCAGACTACCTGCGCTGGTGATAGCGTCACCCTGACCGCCCCTGCTGGTTTTACACGCTACCTATGGTCTAACAGTGCTACCACCCAATCCATCACAGTCAGGACTGGTGGTCCATATAGCGTCCGAGTTACCAACGCTGGTGGTTGCCAAAGCCCTGCATCAGCTGTTGTAAACGTTGGCTTCACAGCACGGCCTAATCGCCCGACTGTTACGTTTAACCAGACAACCAATCGCCTTACCGCTGCCGTCCTGCCTAATACCAACGGCCTCAGCCTTGCATGGTACCTCAATGGTGTCCTGATCACGGGCCAAACCACTGCCACCCTGACACCAACTGCCGTCGGGAATTACACAGTTGTCGCCACCCGCTCTGCCGCTCCGTTCTGCGTTAGTGATACCTCGGCCCTTGTCGCTATCTTGGTTGGCCTAGCTGCCTCCACAAATGCGCAGCAGGCCACATTCGCTTATCCTAACCCTACCACTGGCGACCTCACGGTCCAGCTGCCTGTCGGATCTGCTGACAGGACCCTGAACCTAACCCTTACTGACCTAGTAGGCAAAACCTGGATGGTCAGCACCCATGCAGCGGACCAAAGCACCGCTACCATGCGCCTATCCATTCAGGATGTCCCATCTGGCACCTATATGCTTCGCTTGAGCGATGGCACCAATGCCTGGCATCAGCGCATCGTCAAACAATAGATTTAATTACCCATCATTGCCAAAAGGGGCTGCTCATCCATGATGAGTAGCCCCTTTTGCATTATAGCCTCTTGATTTTGGTGGGATGGTTATACCTCTCTCACCAAGTGGTAACCCTTCTGGATAAAGTCGTGCTTGACGTAGAACTTGATAGCCTTGTAGTTGGTCGTGTAGGCATCTAGCACAATCATTTTGCAGCCATGGGTCTGGGCGATGTATTGCAGGTGGTCCAACAGGATTTTGCCAACCCCATCTGAGCGGTAGTTTTCGTCAACCACAAAGTTGTCGAGATCCAGCGTTGTGCCACCCACCCAAAGCCGAGGCAACATCCAATAGGCCACCAGGCCCACTACCTTACCATCGATTTCGGCCACCACTTGCCGATAGCTTTTGCTGATCATTTCGGGCAGGATTTGCTCATAGGTTTCTTGGGTCAGGTCTTGGTACATCTGGGTCAAGATCTGGTGGTTGGGCAGCATTTCGGCCAACAAGTCACAAGACCTAAGCTCGACAGTTACGTTTTTGGGCTGGTTAAACATGGGTTAGGTATCAGGTTTTTGGTTGTCGGATTAGGGTATGCAAAAATTGGGCGGGGATAGGTGGCTGAGTAGTTGGGTGTCTTAATTGGCATTTTTGGTGGTCCAGAGGTCTGGGCTTTGGACAGCTGGTAAGGTCCACATGAGCTTAAGGATTTTGGTTTGTCTGAGCAACCTACAATAGTCAACTTATGCCAACAGTTGTATAGCTCGATGTTAACTATATTCAGGCTAGGCAGTATAAAAAGGCTAAAAGAGGTGCGCACGGTGCCTAGCCCGTTCGAAAAATATTTTGGCCTAAACTTGCGTTTTCAGCTATGAACACCTTGTTTATTTCGACATTAACAAATTTTAATTTGCACAATATCAACAGGTTTTACTAGATTTGGGAAGTAACATCCATCTCCAAATCCTGGTTTTTATGACACAGAACCTAATCCACGTTAAGTACACTAAGCTTGTTATAGCTATAGTGGCTGTTTTGACCGTTCTGGTCAACTTGCCAGTAATAGGGCAGACTCACACACGGATTTCTACCCCCAACCTTGACCTCTTTAACTTTGTCAGCTGTGACACGCTCAGGAGTCAAAATCAGGTTGGACTGTTGAAGCTTGCTGGTAGCAATACCCATGTGAAAGGTGATTTTTACCTTCAAAGCAATGTTGCTACAACAGGAAATCAGCAAGTTCGTGACGCCTTGACAGAAATGATTCAGATACGGCAAACGTATGGTGGGCTCACTGGAAATGACAAAGGACAACAATCGCCCAAAGCTGATTCGTTATTCAACCTAGCAAACCAAGGAGTTTACAAGTACGCTTTACCACTACCACCAAGCACTAGTGGAGGTGGGGGTATAGGTATCGATCCGGGAGACGTTGGTGAACCAACAGAGGAGCCAGGTGGCGGTGGAATTGAAGAGACTGGTGATGGCGAAGGAGGAGGAGTAGTTAGCCCGCCACCCTACAGTTGCAGCCATTCGGTTGCAGTCCAGAACCTTACGACTACCTTTAAGGGTAAAAAGGTCTTCACTGGTAGTGCTACTGACATGATTATCATCAACGTATTAGGAAACGCCATCTTTGATAGTGTAACTGTGGTCCTTCGCGGTGGAATACTTGCAAGCAATATTATCTGGAACATTCGTGGTAGTTTGTCAATCTTGAATGGGAATGACCTGAAAGGCGTTATTATTGCTCAAAGCGTTCTTGTGCTGAACAGGTGGGAGTTGGCGCCTGATATTACAGTAGGTACGCCAGGCAAAATCATAATTGTTAATGATTATAAGGCTCAAGGCGGTGAGATAACTATTTGTGGTCTGAATGAAAATAGCCCTAGTGGTATTGTCTCTAACAACAAACCAGTTGTCAACCAGCAGAATAAAATCTACTACAATACAGACTGTGGCAACTATGTTAACAAGTCACCAGATGTGCCTGGCCATACACCTGTGAAGGTTATTAGGGTTATGATCCACGTTTTTAAGCCAGTCACAACCGCTAATGTCCCAGCCGTTTTCAGAAATTATGATGAAGCCGATAAGCCATATCTAACAAGCTTGATTGAAGGCCTTAATGCCAAGGGTGGTGTTAGGGTAGATAATCAAGGTGCGCCTTATGGTACTCCTTTGACGGTACCTAAGGCGACTTTACCAGATGCCCGTTACTCTACCTACATTAACTCGACTGTTAATACGAATGCTGAAATCAGCTATCCCACTCAATTTTTAACGCTCAACGATAACTTCAAAAATTTGGCCACTGCAAACCCAACCCATGGCGTGCTTGGTACCCAAAACCGACCTGACAGCCGCGTGCAATTTGTCATTGTGCCTAATGGGATCAAGTTTTACTACGGGGCAGTGGAAACTAGTAGTGGTAAGAAAATTGAAAACGTACTTGAGTTTTTAACTTCAGCTTATTCGGCAACTGCTTATGAAAACGCTTTGGGAAGCAACTTGACCGCTGCAAGAGCATGGTTAGATGAAAACAACGAATCTGATCCTAATGCCATCAATATCGTTATGACGGAGTCATATACTCCTGATGATATTAATAAACTAACGAATGTGTCCTCATCTTCTTCCGCTTCGTGTTCTGCTGGATTTAACTTCGGAGGATTATCGACCGAGCGTTATGAAGGAACAAACATTGCTAGAGGTTTAGGCGACAATTGGTGCCTAATCCAGGGTAGAAATTTCCTTGGGAAATATCATTATCTTGAAGGACTCTACAAACTAAAGGTAATAGGTAATACCTGTAACTATCGGTCAACAGTGGCTAGGCCAGATTGGCATCAGTTGAATGTCACTTCCTATATTGTGGCTCATGAAGTTTTACACTGTATTGGTTTGGGCCATGCCAACGGCAATTTATTAGATATTTGCTCCAACGCTCCCTATGACGGTCAATCAGGGGCCACATTTAACAATGCAATGACTACCAAGTTACCTTCAGGACAGTATTCTAACTTAACCCACTGTCAAAAAGGTCGTGTGCATGAACTTCTTGAATCTAGCGCCATTGGCAAGGTGCTTGTCAATAATTACTGTACAAGTAGCATTACTGATCAAACTTTGTCTACAACTTATGTATCAGGTAATGGTACGACTGATGGAAACAAATGGTATAGCCGTATGATGCTCACTGGTAATCTGGATGTTAGCAATGGCGCCCAACTAAAAGTAGGTTGTAAATTGACATTCCCGAGTTCGGTAAATGGTCGGGACCCACAACTTGCTGTTAGGCTTAGTTCTAGGGTCGAGTTTATGGCTGGTTCCACAATCGGTAAGGGGTCCATTCAGGCAAGCACTTGTGCTAGCACAACCAAACTAGAAATTGGCTCAACCACCATAAGCAGCACAGGCCAAATCATCTACAATCCAGTTCAAGGCTTTGTTTTTATCTCAGGACACGTTCGGGTTGAGCCAGGTATCTCCATCGTAGTTAAAAGAGGTGCTACCCTTTATGTTGGACCGAAAGGCATACTTGAGTTTTTAGGTGCTGGCAACTTCGTTGTCGAAGAAGGTGGTTATCTTTGTGTTGTCTCTAACATCGAAGGTAAGGGCGCTATCAATATGGGTACTGGCAATATTAATTTTGAGCCCAATTCCAACATCGGTATGGTAAACCCTGATATTACGGATCCTATTTACTCTACCTGTTCAGTCGTTACAGCTTGTAACATACAGTCATTTGATAGGTATGAATTTGAGGTCAAGTACAGCACAAACCCTGCCGTCAGGTATACAAACAATAACTTCGTGAATGTTTGCGCCAATACGCCAGTCGAGATCAAACTAGTCAATCGTTTCGGTAACGGTTTTACAGGGGACTTTGTTTGGCGAAAAAATGGCGTCATTATCCCCCTTACCTTGCCCAACACGTCAGAGAGTATCTATGTAGTCTCACCTACTGGTAGCACTGATGACATCTATACTGCTGTTTATAGTGCAGGTGGTTGTAGCTATAGCTATTCAATTAGGCTCACTAACTCACAACCTACCTTTACTGTCGAGAGTGTGAATGCTTGCGTGGGTGAGCGCTTTAGGCTCAGGCTTAATACCACAGGTTATCCAAACCTCAATGGTATTTCCTGGTCCACTCCTGGAGCGAATGCTGTTACACCAATAGGGGTCAATACCTGTAGTGTTAATTGCAGAGAGTACGTCGCCGAACTCGTTTACTTTACGGCAGGCCAACATACCGTTACTGTCAATGTCGTTAACCCTGTTGCTGGTTGCACAACACCACTAGTACTTAACTTGCAAGCCTTTGACAAGGAGCCCAATGGCCAATGCTGTCATACAGGTTATTCTCGGATCTTGGGTGTTGCCAATCAGGTTACTGACCTTAATCTTGGTGGTCAGGATGTTATTTACAATGGTAACACCAAAGTAGTAGGCGCACTTAACGTCACGAACGGAAAAATAATTTTCCCCCCAGGGTCAGTTGTGGAAATGGGGTATAACGACGAAGTAGAGTATGATGATCTCACCACAACCACCGGTTTGATTGAGCCTACCTTCCACGTACGGGATGATGCAGAGGTTGTGGCAGAGGGTACCATATTCAGGGAGTACTGTGGATTGTTTCCATCTATATCACCGTTTTCGCTTTATGGCAATGCCAAAGTTACGATAGGCACCAATGCCGCTAATCCAACCCTGAAATCAGTGGTTCAGACCGAGGGAAGGCCATTCCATAGCCAAATGCATACTGGTTTCCTGAATTTAACGGAGGTGCAGTTCCCGAAAGTTATGCTGGGGATGAAGCTGAAAGGTGGCGGTATACCGGTTGCGGGTACCACAGGTGTGTCAATTAGCAATTGTTATTTCCTTGGTGGAGGCAATCTAGAGCTAGCTACTGCTGGTACCCTAACGGTTAACAACAACAATTTCGGACCGACGCAGTTATCGCTCAATCACAATACTGTAACCAACCTCACCGAGAACAAATGGCTTGATGCCGTTGGCTCTTTGATATTCAAGGGGATAAACAACAACACCGTAATCAGGTGCAATAGTTTCCGGGTTAATCGACCAATTAGTAGAGACCACACCGCCATTACAGTTGAGGCAAATGCGGAGGTGAATTTAGTTGGTGGTTTTCATAATATTGGCTCTGCTACCATCAATGGTGATAAGGCAGGAAATTTCTTCGCCATAGACGAAAGTGATCCAGTTATTAGTACTACCAGCTCTGGTTCGATTGCTGGAAATTGGGTCTCACCTCAGAGCACTATTAATGGTTTGCAATACAGATTCGCTGCCTTGTTGAATTCCAGTCAAAGTCGATTAAACTACCACAATTTTTCAGATGAATTTGTTGGTCTTACTGAGGGTAGGGTACTTACCTATGGAAATTTCCCTGATGTAAATAATACTACAGCTGATAACAATGTCACCTGTGTTAACGGCAGCGTGTTGTTCCCTCCACTATTAAGACAGGGACTTCTAGGAATTGGCAATGGGCAAACCAATCCTCGTTTAGATGTTCATCCTAACCCAAGTAGTGGTGTTTTCGAAGTTGTTACTGATCAACAGATATCATTAGTTGAAGTGTACGACGCTGCTTCAAAACTGGTTTTATCTTTGAAGCCTACTTCTGGCGGCGTCTTAACGTTGGACATGACTGATCAACCTTCAGGTATCTATATTGCCAGAGCTCATTCAGCCAAAGGGGTATTCACTACTAAACTCCTAAAACAATGATCAAGTCCATCACCACTGGTCTCTTCTTTTGTTTTCTGAGCATATCCACGTGTTTCGGTCAGAGAATTATTAATCAGAGGCTATATCAATTGGGTGATATTGGTGCTGAAAGAGCTAACTTCAAAGATGGCTTGGTCACGATCTACTATCACCAAGGTCGCTCAACTGTCACCGCTGCAAATCGGACGCGTCGGCTCGGTGATTTTTTTCAGATCAATACCAATCTAGATTCTCTCAATTTTGTTACGCTCGATTCTGGTTCCTTGGCATTCAATTGGTCATTTACGTTATTACCATCCAAGCAGCAGTTTCTCGTTTCTTATCGCTATCCGGCACCCTTTGCTTTTGATCAGTTAGCTGAGCCTTGCTTCAGTATCTATGATGCCCATTTGAAGCGCAAAATTCGGGAGATTCAGTATCCTGGTGCCGATTTTCCGGATATGATCGGTACGGGTATCATCTTTGTCAACAAACCAAATGATATATGGCTATATGGGTCAATGTTGGACACCCTAACTCGTTGGAAAGTGCCTTGCGTACGTCGGATTGATACCCTATTTCAGCTTTCGCCGATCAGAACTTATGTTGATACGGGGGGCTTTAGGGCTTCCAAAATTGTGAAACGTGGGCCTAATGAGTATTGGTTGTTAGGTTCTCAGGTTTATGATACCTATACCCCGGGCCCTAACCGCTATATGGCCCATGGCAACAAATACATTTTGGATAGCAACGGGCATTTTCTTGGGAAAACTATTTTCGATTTTCGAGACGACAGCAGAGGGATGCGGTATAGTGTCCGCGGTGCCACAGGTTTGTATCTTGACTATCATCCAATGCCAGATAAGTCTTGGCTCGTGACAGGTAGCATGTTTAGTAATCCCAATTACGGTGGCCTTATCAGTGATTCCTTAGCGTTTATTGCCAAGCTGGATTCAAGCCTAACTTATACCTATTGGGTCCAGCCGCTAAAAAATCCAGGGTTTGTCTATACCCTTGAGGACAATAATTATATTAGAATAGCAGCTGCTCCGCCTAGTTCGACTGATCCTGCCATTATGGAAATCTATCGTCATGACGGTGCAACGGGTGCTCAGCTCAGTAGTTATTCAGTGACTCCAGTTTTCAATAATCTTCGTCCATTTCCTGTGTATATGTACCCTAGGACTTTTTCCTTTATTGGGGATAGCTCTGTGCTCTGTACAGGAAACGCTCTTGATTACACAAATCAAAATTTCCGTAATTTACCAAATTTAATCGCTGCCTTTATCATCAAAGGTATCCCCAATCATTATAACCCAGTAGGGCTTGTGCGCAAAGATCAGGAGGTGGTTCGGGCACAATTAATGACCTACCCCAATCCCTTTCGTTCCAGCTTCAGGATAAGCCCTCTAACGCCTTCCCAATTCAAGGCATCAGGCCACCTCTATGTCATCAACACCAACGGTCAGGTAGTCTATGCGGCCCCCTACCAAATGGGTGATGAGGTCCAGGCGGCAGATCTACCCTCAGGGCTCTACTTTTATCAATTCGCCTCGGCCCAAGGGGTAAGTAAGGGAAGGGTGATGAAGGAGTAGGTGGGGTTTGTCTGAACTCGGATTCATCGGATTAGACGGATTTATGGGATTTGTGTGTACTGATGCCCACTTGGGACTAGCCGCCTGACCTTGAGGTGTTTACATGTCCATCCCACTAATCCGTTAAATCATTTTTCTAAAATCCGAGTTCAGACAGTACAAACCTCGCAGGCAACCTTTTTTAGCTTATCTTGGTCTTGTAACAAACGTCGCAGCCTATGACCACGCATATTTCGCATCTAGTCCACCACTTGCTAATGTGGGGTGGCCTCCTCTCCTTCTTCGGCTATGGAATTTGCACCAAAGTCATCTCCTCCAAACTGCTCAAACAATGATCAAGTCCATCACGACTGGCCTACTCATTTGTTTACTGAGTATATCCATGTGTTTCGGCCAGAGGATTATTAATCAGAGGCTATATCAATTGGGTGACATTGGTGCTGAAACAGCTAATTTCAAAGATGGCTTGGTTACGATCTACTATCATCAAGGGCGCTCAACTGTTACCGCTGCAAATCGGACACGTAGGCTTGGTGATTTTTTTCAGATCAATACTAACCTAGATTCTCTCAATTTTGTTACGCTAGATTCTGGTTCTTTGGCATTCAATTGGTCATTTGCGTTGTTACCATCCAAGCAACAGTTTCTCGTTTCCTACCGTTTTCCTGCGCCTTTTGCTTTTGATCAGTATTCTGAGCCTTGTTTCAGTATCTATGATGCCCATTTGAAGCGCAAAATTCGGGAGATCCAGTATCTTGGTGCTACGTTTGAGGACATGATTGGTACGGGTATCATATTCGTCAACAAACCAAATGATATATGGCTTTATGGGTCAAAGTTGGACACCCTAACCCGTTGGAAAGTGCCTTGCGTACGTCGGATTGATACCCTATTTCAGCTTTCGCCGATCAAAACTTATGTTGATACAGGGGGGTTTAGGGCTTCCAAAATTGTGAAACGTGGGCCAAATGAGTATTGGTTGCTAGGATCGCAGGTATATGATACCTATACCCCAGGTCCTAACCGCTATATGGCCCATGGTAATAAGTATATTTTGGATAGCAACGGACACTTTTTGGGGAAAACCATTTTTGATTTCCGTGACGACAGTAGAGGTATGCGGTATAGTGTCCGTGGTGCCACAGGGCTGTTTCTGGACTACCACCCGATGCCTGACAAATCTTGGCTAGTGACAGGTGGCATGTTCAGTAATCCTAATTACGGTGGCCTTATCAGTGATTCCTTAGGTTTTATTGCCAAGCTAGACTCAAGCCTGACCTATACCTATTGGGTCCAGCCACTAAAAAATGAAGGGCTTATCTACACCTTAGAAGACAATAATTACATTAGAATAGGAGTAGCCGCTCCTAATTTGGGTGATCCTGCAATCATAGAAATCTATCGCCATGATGGAGCAACTGGTGCGCAACTTAGCAATTATTCTTTTTATCCTGTTTTCTACAATTTGCGTCCTTTTCCCGTACAGATTAGTCCTTATACCTATACGTTTATTGGGGATAGTTCTTTACTATTTACAGGTACAGTGTTTAATTACACTAACCAACAGCCACGGTATTTGCCAAATGTAATCGGTGCCTTCACCATCAAAGGTATCCCCAATCATTTTAATCCAGTGGGGCTGGTGCGCAAAGATCAGGAGCATGTAAGGGCACAATTAACTAGCTATCCCAATCCCTTCCATGCCAGCTTCAGGATAAGCCCACTGACGCCTTCCCAATACAGATCATCCGGCTACCTCTACCTCATCAACACCAATGGCCAGGTGGTCTATGCTGCCCCCTACCAAATGGGTGATGAGGTCCAAGCCGCAGACCTACCAACAGGGCTATATTTTTACCAATTTGCCTCAGCCCAAGGGGTCAGTAAGGGTCGGGTGATGAAGGAGTAGGTGGGGGTGTTGGTTTCTGATTAGATATAGACCAAAACTACCTACCATAGGTTGTTAAGTTGGCCAATTAGGTGCAGTGTAGTTATACTCAGGATCCTACCTAACACCAGCGTAACACAAGTTACCCCTTCACCTCCAACTCAGCCTGGGCAGCCAGCCGAGCCATTTGCTCACGGGCCATACCGACCACGATCTCGACCTGTTGGTCAATCGATAGATGGGTGGTGTCAAGCAAGAAGGCATCTTCTGCTCTGCGCAAGGGGTTTTCCGCCCGGGTGGTGTCGATCAGGTCTCGATGCGATAGGTTATGGATGATGTCATCCAGGACCACCATTTGGCCACGCTCTAGCAGTTCCTCTTGGCGGCGCATGGCCCGTACCATGGTGTCGCACTGCATAAAGATCTTGAGCTCGGCCTGCGGAAACACTGCCGTGCCGATGTCACGCCCGTCCATCACCAAGGCTTTTTTGCGGCCCATGCGCTGTTGTTGGGCCACCATGGCGCGTCGCACCTCCTTTAGGGTGCTGACCTCCGATACTTTTTCGGAGATATACATCTGGCGGATCTCTGCCTCAACATTTAGGCCATTGAGGAAAGTCTCGTTGGCACCTGTGCGCTCGTTCCTGACGAAGCTGATATGGATGTTTTCCAGTGCCTTCTCGATGTCCTTGGGGTTGGTCAGCTCTAGGTAATGCTCATGGAAGTAGAGGGTAACGGCCCTGTACATAGCACCTGTGTCGATGTACGCATACTTGAGCTTTGCGGCGACTAGTTTGGCAGTCGTACTTTTTCCGCATCCGGAGTATCCGTCAATAGCGACAACGATCTTTTTCAAAACAGGTGAGTGGTTAAAGCGAGAGCTACGGAGGTCCGTTTGGGCCATCCCGTACGGCGCAGCACTGTGGGCAAAGTTAAGCCGCTGTCGGTACTTTGCCTTGTATGGCCGACAATAAAATGCGGGTCTGCCCAGACTTTGGCTTGATAGTTGCCACAGCGTGGCGCTTTTAGCATCTTGACTAGCAGTCCTTTATGGGGCAGGGGATGGGTTTGCCTTTACGGATGGTTTTTTTGCCGGTATGGCAGCCCGTACCAGCCATGGCTAGGGTCAATAGGCACAGCAAGAGGGCCATTGGCCTCAGGAACTTAGATCGGATCATGGTGGTCAGTCAGTCGGTATCAGGGCTTTGCCTTTGGTGATGCAGATAGGCGGCAACGTAATCAGGAGCAGCCACAGCAACCCATTAGTCTGGGTTAGTGAGGGCACAAAGTTAAGGCATTGGCCCGCACAGATGTTACGGATCAGGTAGCCATAAAATGAAAACAGTTTGGTCGAAGATCAACCAAACTGTCCAAACTACCTATTAATACACCAAATTAACCAAAAAAGGGCTGTAAGGGAAGGAGTCGAACCTTCACGGGGCAGTTAGCCATTGGGTCGGCCTATTGATAGCTCATTAGGCTGACCCGATGATTTTTTCTGGACTCCCCACCCCCGCGACAGGAGGGCATGGCTACCAATTTCATCACCTTACAATGTGATTTTCC
>CANHWS010000049.1 GCA_947464365.1 Cytophagaceae bacterium
CAAGTGCAGACGGCAAAACGAGTAGGTGGTACCAAAAAATTCCAGATCGAACAAATTCTAGCCTTGTCGCCCGATCTCATCGTTTGTAACAAGGAAGAAAACTACCAGGATGGCGTCGAGTTGCTATCTGAACATCATAGTGTATTGGTAACCGAGATATACACCTTGGAAGATGCCCTTAGGGTAAATGCTGAGCTTGGCTACTTGACCAGAACTGAGGACCGAGCCAAGGCCATTAACCAAGAAATCTTCATTGGATTTAGCCAAATTCCGGTGCGTCCAGAAAAGCAAAAAGTGGCCTATGTAATTTGGGATGACCCTCTGATGGTGGTGGGCAAGCACACCTTTATCGATGACATGATTAAGGCAGCAGGATTCTTGAATGCGTTTGACAACTTAGAGCGCTACCCTATCATTACGCATCAAAACCTAGCTGAGGCTGCTCCAGACCGCATTTTCCTATCTTCCGAACCATTTCCGTTTAGGGACAAGCATGTCAAACAATTTGCAACGTTGCTTCCTAGCGCCCAAATTGAGCTGGTAGATGGTGAGCTATTTAGTTGGTACGGCAGTCGGTTAACGAAAAGTGCCGCCTACTTTGCCACACTTTAGTAGGAGCTATTTGTCCCGATACTTAGGCAAAGGCTCATCAGTGCGCTTAAAATCCTGACCTACTTTAGGGTTCTGGTTACGTTTCCACCAAGGCTCGCCCCTAAAATACTTTTTGTTGTGGGCATGGATCATCCGGACATGGCACCCCGGAATAGGGCAACGAGGATAAAACGCACAAGCAGATAAGGCTCCAATAACAAGGAGGATTAAGAGTCTTGATGCCAATTTTCGGGCCATAATGCACATAGTTGATGCAATAGTAACAAAAAAAGCAGCCCAAATGACAGACTGCTTCTATTCTAGGACACCAGAAATACAAGTTTAATCTAGGATTAAGACCACCTGGGATGGATTGATCATCGGTCATTGAGGCAGATCCGGATGTTAGGCTACCTTTTCGCGCCGAGCAAAAGTCCGCTCGGGGGTAGTTGGTTTTTGACCTTCGAGGTAGTAAGGCACCATGCGGTTATGAAATTGCTGTTCGGCCAGGTCGATCATACCAAAACCTTGGGTACAATGTTCTCCAAGGCCATTATCGAACAAGAACTCTTGCACCAACGGATGTGCATATAGTGTGAACGGAAAGGTGTACCCACGAATCTCGTAAGAAATCTGACCGGCATTGAGTTGATAAATGCGAGCGAATTTCTTTTCCTCACGCCTCATCTTCCCGAGATAATTAGGGTCAGGCAATACCTGAAATTTGTAAAAAGAGGCGATCTGCTCGGCGCTGAACCTACCACTATCCTCGAGCCTGATCATCGTGCTTTCGTACAAAAGGTCACTGAAAGCATCAGTGTCAGGGGAGATAAATCGTTTAGCCTCTGCGTCACCGGCTGTGCCCTGTATAGCAACCAATGGGCTTAGGCAAACATACCGTGCTTGGTCTTCGTGTTTAGGTGGCTCTTCCATCGACACCGAGTCAGGTATCAAGATCAGCTGACCTACCTCGATCTGTTTCTGGGCAAATATCCCGTTCAAGACAAGGTCTAGGTCCGCTTTTTCGCTACTACTCATCACCAATGATACCTTCGTGCTAAAGTAACTAAGTCCCAGACTCGTTACCTTTGTCTGCCCTTTTAGACAGCTATAACAGAGGCTTTGAGGCAATACCCCTACCGTCGCCTTAATGATTACCTCCGAAAGTATGTTTTGGTGATGGAAGGGTGCCACGGCACCTTTGTTAACCAAAGTAAAAATTACCCTTACGCGCATAATGGACTAGAATTGTGGGTTATGGTCACGGCCAAATGCCGACATTGGCCCCAGAGAAAAAAACAGAACAGCGCCGTAGTCAAAAAAACTATACCTAAGACTAGGCTAAAGTGAGCTTTTGGGTGTTGAACAAACTCAAAGAGCGTGACTTTACACTTTTGCTTGCGTGCTACTTTACTATATGTATAACCTGATAGTTTTGAAAATCCGAAAAAAAATTATCGCCAATTGGCCTCAAATGCACCTTTTGGGCTTTTTGGGCCTCCTTTTCCTTTCAAGTTGTCAGCAAGAACCCTGCACAGGGGGTACAATCCCGTGGTTTGGGGTGCAGGTCTATGTTGCAGATACACTAAGGACGAATGCAATTGCAGCTATCAGAGGTGTGGGTACTATGGCTGACGCCAACTTAACTATTGGCACCCAAAGACAATACCTTTTACAGCTCAATCCAGGGGCTGATAGTTGTAGTTTTTCGCTAACGCTCAACAACAGAGCTAATGCACCAACCATCAATTTGTACTACACTAAAAAACCTGTGTTGATATCCGAACGATGTGGCTTTGGCTTCAACTACAACAGCATTCGTGTCAAGGTCTCGGGCGTTGATAGTGTCAGACTGACAAAAGACTTTGCCGACTCAACCCGTGGGACCAATTTAATCATCTGGATCAGGTAATGTTTATGCAACGATCTACCAATATTTCTCTGAACCTTCTGCCAATGTTGACATTATCAACTGGTCGATTAACCAGTAAAACGATCTTGTTGTGCATAGGACTGCTTTTGCTTGTTTCGGTAAGCAGTTGGGGGCAATCAACCTATCGGCAACGAGACAGTCTCAGGACCGATGGTTTCAGGTTTGGGGTCGAGCTGCTTTGGCCACTATATACGCTAAGCAAACCTGATCAAAAACAGTGGGAAGTGATGGGCGACTACAGTTACGATCGGCATATTGGGGTTCTCGAGATTGGGCAGCAATTCAAACGTACCAACCCCGGCACAGACGCTGGTCAGCTGGAGGTCAATGGAGGATACTTTAGGTTAGGATACGAATATAACCTACTCAAAAATGGCGACGACGTCATTTTCGCTGGTGGGCGTTATGGTCAGGCAACGTTCGTAAGGACAGTGTCTGACCTTTCGGTAACATCGACCTATTGGGGCCAAACGGGTAAGGCTAGCGTACCAGATATGATGCGCACTTGTGGCTGGCTGGAAGCGGTGATCGGAGCCAAAGTACGCCTTGGTTGGCAGCTCTATCTTGGCCTAACTGCAAGGGCAGGCTATCGGCTTTATGGGAATGATTTTGATGGTATAGCACCGAATGTGGTACCTGGCTACGGCGATGCCCTCAACAACCTAAACTATAACATCAGCTATTACCTTAGCTTCAAGATCCCGACCCAGACTCGCGCCTTTATACCTGAGCCTAAAAAGGGCAAAAAATAGGCAACGCCTTTGGGCCAATTATTGCTATCCTGATTAGGGTTACCTTTGTAACCTACGCTTGTTGACCGCGCTACCCTATGCCAGCTGAATATCTCGAAATCCACCCCGACAATCCCGAGCCACGCAAAATCAAACAGGTGGTGGACTGTTTACGGAACGGAGGGGTCATCATCTACCCTACCGACACCATTTATGGCATGGGTTGCGACATCATGAACGCCCGGGCGATCGAGCGCATAGCCAAAATCAAAGGGGTGAAACCCGAGAAGGCTAACTTCAGCTTCATCTGTTACGACCTGAGTCACCTTTCCGACTACTCCAAACATGTAACGACCCCAGTTTTCAAGATGATGAAAAAGGGGTTACCAGGTCCGTTTACCTTCATCCTTGAGAGCAGTAGCAAAGTGCCTAGGTTGCTGAACAACAACAAAAAACAGGTTGGCATCCGTATCCCAGACCACAACATCCCCCGCCTGTTAGTCAAGGAGCTTGGCAACCCGATCATCAGCACCTCAGTCCAAGGCCAAGATGATTTGGTTGAGTACACGACGGACCCTGAGCTAATCTATGAACAATATCGCAACCAAGTGGACCTCGTGATAGGCGGGGGGATCGGGAACATCCTAGCATCTACAATCATCGACTGCACTGGCGACGAACCTGAGATCATCCGGCAAGGTGCTGGCGATATGGACTCTTTATATTGAGCCTAAATTTCGTCCACTTACCAAGGACACAAAACATGGACCCTAAATAGCCAAAGGCCCCGTCATGGTACTGATACCAGACGGGGCCTTTGAGTTAAACGCTAACATGATACTCTAGAAACAAGGGCTAACCCTTAGTCACCGATCTTGAAAGAGACACCAGCTGAGATTTGAACGGCGCGATTAGCAGCCTTTTGATAATCCCTCATTGCGTCAAGGCTAGGAGTACTCGGACCGCTAGTCTCGGCATACTTCTGAACCTCAGCAAAGCCAAGTGCATAACGCACATCGAGGAACACTGCAATATTGGCGATGACATCATAGCTGACACCTACGCCTGCAATTGCACCGTAGTCAACAAGGCTAACTTGTGGTTTAGTGGCCTCGGCTTGATCATAACTATTTACGACCAGAACATTACTAGATTCCTTGTTACCATTTAGGGTCAGTTCTCTTGTCCCGCCTAAAGCAATCCCAGCATAAGGACCAGCATGCACGTTGGCCTTGAAACTTGATGTAATCGGGATAGAGACCTTGAAGAATAGAGGGATGGTTGCATAGTTGGTTCGAAGGGTTGACTCAACACCGCCACCAAGATCCAGTTTAGAACCACGTTGGTCAAACAAAACCTCTGGTTGAAGGCTTACAAACGGAAATAGCGAAGTTTCGAACAGGATACCTGCATGAAAACCATTGACGGAGCTCGCTTTGAGGTCTTCTTTGCTATTGAAGCTTGAGCTGGCCATGGAGAGACCGCCGCGTACACCAAAGCGTGGCTGGGCATAGGCAGTCGATCCTACTACCAAGATAGCAGCCAAAATGATAAGATTTTTTTTCATTGGGTGAATAAAGGGGATTTAGGATTGAATGAGCGTCACTGTTACCCTGGGGCAGGATTAGTGTATTGCCCTGAATTTGACATGGCAAATGTATGATTTCAAGCCGGACAACAAAATAAATTATTGCGCTAGTTCCATTTCACTTTGTCTGAATTAGTACTCCCAAGTCCGCCTACCGATATTAACCCTTAACGCACCTGTAATCATATTGGTAGTTTGGTTGAGCTCGGCCTTGGCACTGTTGAGGCTGCGGCGGGTGTAGGTGAAATCAAACCAAACACCATGACGGATCATGTAGCTGACGTTGAGCTCAGCCCATAATAAGGTGGTATTGATGCCGCTATACATCGGATATCCGTTGATGCGGCCATCCGTACGAGCGGTGTAAGGGGTCAGAATATTATGCCCATTGAACCCACCTGTGCCTTGTACAACCCGACCTGTATAAAGCTGAAGGCTATCGTCACCAAAGCGGGTATAAGACACCTTGCCTGTTATCAAGACTCTACCGTGGGGTTGGTAACGAACTATCCCGATTGACTCTGTCAGATTGGCGCCTAAAGGATGTGCCAATGGTTGCCCATAGTTGGCCCAGTTTCGAAGTTGGCTATCATGAGAGTAGGTAAATGGTCGAATATAGTTGTATTCTGCTTGTAGGTCTAAGTTCCTGATTCCGAATGCATTGTAGTACTTCGCTCCGAGCTGCCATGCAAATTTATTGCGCCAAGAGTTGTTTCGTGAAGTCAAATCAGAGATATAAAACTCGTCGAGCGTGAACTGGCCATAGACCTGAAAGTGCTTCAGGAAATTATATCGGGCATCTGCACCCAACATGGCATTATCTGGGCTACCTAATGTTTGCTCGACTGAGCGGTAGAAGATTATTGGGTTCAGGTAGGCTAGGTCATAACCACCATTACCTGTCGAGTCGCCACGGCTGAACATAATCGCCTCAAAGATCCCGATGTTTAGGTTGGGGGTCAGGTTGAGGCTCAGGTGGTGCATCGTCATGTACTTAGTCGGCACCAATTGGCTTCCGATGACACCCCCGCCCTTCCCGATGGCCACTGCAGGGCTGCCCTTCATCTGGGCATAGAGATTGGTGTATTGCAGCCTCCAAATACGGGTCTGGACCTTAAGGAATGTGTAAGGCGCTGCCTGAGACCCTAAGATTAAGGAGCGATAGCCGTTTCCTACTTGGTTTTTGTCATAACCAAACTGAACATGGATGGCCTTAATAGGGTCGAAGGTGATATATCCTCGTGCCTGAAAAAAGTCATAACCAGTCTGGTCCTTATATTCCTTCCAGAACGTTTCGCCCATTAGCACACCATCACGCAGGACACGGGTATCTACATAGTTGGGCAGCTGGACTTGGTTGTCTGAAAAGTAGGTATAGAAGCCTACCTTCTTCATGATATGTCCTCTGAGCTCTAGACCACGGGTGTTTGTCGTGATGCTATGGCTTGTGTTGCGATCTGACCCACCCATGAAGTAATAAACGGGATTCAGAATGAGGTCAAAATCAGGGCTTTGGAATTCGTAGAAGGCATTCTGGGTGCGATAGACTGGCCCCCACCACCTTGGTTTGTATTTACTAAGGTTCGAGAGGCTGTCGCACCACTCAGGGCTATCGTTCCGCAGATATTGCAGGTTGAACTGATCCGTTTTGCTAAAGCTAGAGGCAAGTCCAGTATCTGCGGCCAGGCTATCTACCCAACCGACGACTCCTTTCCGCTCATAAGCCTTAAAACTTGAGTGGAACCCCGGGGCAAACTTCCCGGACAGGATTTCCCACCGGTCGATTAGGTGGGTATAGTCATTATCCTGAGGAGCAAACACTCCCTGAGCCTTGAGCGTAGAGATGGATCCTGAAATGAGGAGAACAATAATTATCAGGCAACAGTGGCGTAGAGTTGGGTTCATCACGAGGGATGGAAAGGCTGTACAGTTACCCACAAAGTTGGTAACAAGATTATGCTAAAGTCGCACAAATTGCCGAATATCTATAACCTTGAAGCTAGAATAGGAACCAGATCAAATGGCAGGCACCTTAACAGGTAAAGGCACCTCAAACGTGAGCCCTTCAAGGGCAAGGTCGGTATGCCCAAATACCTCTCTGGCCTGGTCTAGCAAGGGACATGGATCCTCGTATCGGCTACTGAAATGGCCGATCAAAAGGTGACCCACATTGGCTTGTAACGCAATTTGGGCAGCTTGCCTTGCTGTGCTATGGAAGGTCAAGGCAGCTCGGTCGTTTCCGTCATCACCAAAGGTCGCCTCATGATAAAGCAGGTTGACACCATCCAGTAAGTGGATCAGGGCTGGGTTGTACCGCGTATCGCTACAATAGGCATATCGACGAGCTGGCCTTGGGGCGGTAGTATGGTTGTGATAATCATACTTGAGCTCGCCATCGGGGTGGTAAACATTGTTCCCAGTAGCCAATGCTGCTAGCTCTTGCGGCAATACGTCAACTGGTAAGGAGTGTCGCAACAAAGCGAAGGATCGGATTTTCTCCTCAAACACGAAGCCTGTGGTTGGCAACCGGTGATCTAGCGGAAGTGTATAAACCCTAACCCTAGCATCTTCGTGGATCAAGGCTAAAGGTTGAGGCTCAATAACTTTGAAAAATACTGGGTAGGACAATACCGCTCCCGAAATCCGCCAATAGGTCGTAAGCCATTCGTCCAGACCTGCAGGGCCATATATTGTCAACGGGGCTTTGCGACCTGATAGGTGCAAAGATGACAACAAACCAGGCAACCCAAGGCAATGATCTCCGTGCAAATGGCTTATGAATATGTTGTGGAGTTTGCCCGGACGAACTTGTTCGGCCTGCATCCGGATTTGTGTGCCCTCGCCGCAGTCGATCAGATAAACTTCCCCGTCGGCATAGACCGCCTGCGACGTATGGTGACGTCCGTAGGCGAAGGAAGCAGCATTTGACCCAAGTATCTTGACTTTGAACTCCACAAACAGAAATTAACTTGCAGATATTGACTGGATTGTAATCAGGCCACAGGGAGGCTGCTATTAGCAGTTGGCCACATCCTTAGGCATTCCCAGGGTCCTCTAACTTGAGCTGCGCCTCAATCTCAGACAAGAAAACCGCGTCAATAGCCTCAGCTACGGTTGGCAACTGATTCAGGACGTCGTGCAACTGGGCCATGCGCAGGAACTGGTCCACACTGTCAGACGCATTGACGAAGATAAAGATACCATCGGCCTCGGTACAAAGACGGTGCAATACCAACAATACCTCGGCTCCATCGGCGTCTAGGGACTCAATGTTGCGGGCATCAAAAATGATGTTACGGAACCCTTCGGCCTGAAGGACTACTAGTTCGGACTTGACCTTGGTGCAGTTGGCCTGTACCAATTTGTCTGTAGCCACCTCGAAGATGGCGTATTGTTCACTTTTGTCGATCGAGATTTTCATCAGGGCAGCTTTGCTGGTATCGGTAGTATTGGTGGTGGACTAGGTACCCCTAGTACAATTAGGTTATAAAGCCATCAGGATACTTTTGGCAGAAGTACAAATCAAATATAAGGCAGGATCGCTTGCTCAATCCTGGCAGCCTCCCACTGGGGATCTTGGTGATATAAATATGGGATAAATTTGGTCCCCGTGACTAGCTCATAGAGCTCTTTATACCGGGCAGAGATTTCCTCTAGCCACTCGTCGGTCATAATCGGAACAGTCTGCCCCTCATGCCCCTGGAAACCATTATCGATCAGCCAACGACGGACAAACTCTTTGCTGAGTTGTTTTTGCTCTTGCCCAGCAGCTTGTCGCTCCTCGTACCCTTCTGCATAAAAATATCGGCTGCTATCAGGGGTATGGATTTCGTCCATTAGCATCACCTTACCATTGTAGTCCCCAAACTCGTATTTGGTATCGACCAAGATTAAGCCTCGCTTAGTGGCCATTTGGACCCCACGTTGGTATAATGCCTGTGTGTAGGCCTCAAGCTGGACATATACTTCTTCTGAAACGATGCCTTGGGCAATAATCTCCTCTCGGCTGATATCCTGATCATGCCCTTCGGATGCCTTGGTTGTTGGCGTGATGATCGGGTTTGGCAGTTGATCATTCTCCTTCAGGCCTTCAGGTAGTGGCACCCCACAAAGTGACCGGTGGCCCGCAGCATATTGTCGCCAGGCGTGTCCGACCAAGTAACCACGAATCACCATTTCGACAGCATAAGGTTTGCACTTCTTTCCGATCGAAACAAAGGGCACAGGTACTGCCTCCAGCCAGTTCGGAACAATGTCTTCTGTAGCGGTGAGGAAATACGAAGCTAATTGGTTCAGGACTTGCCCCTTACCCGGTATAGGCCTTTGCAAGATGACATCAAAAGCTGAAATGCGGTTTGAGGTCACCATCACTAGTTTGGTGCCTAGGTCATAGACATCACGGACTTTGCCATGATAGACGCTAAGGAGACCAGGCAATTTCAATGGGATCGTCAGGACGTCGAATGAATCTGGATAGTTGCTGGACATTGGAACCTGAAGTGTGCTTTCGATATCGGAATGCAGATCAAAACCGAAGGCTTGATCACAGCGCAAACCTACATCCTGAAAGTCGTAATTAGACCAGTCCGAGGCCGAAAAACTTACCAATAGAGCTAGTTATTTGTAGCGCCTAAGCAGTTTTTGGATTGACTCCGAATTTTTAGTGGCTACCTCTAAGTTCTGGTCCGCCACCCGGATGATCTGGGCCGTGGCTTCTGACTTGCTTTGGCTAAGGTGAAACTTGGCCATCCTTGCCATTTGGGCCACCTGATCAATATCCTTCGCGTATTGACGTTGGGCTTGCTCCCCATCTGGGATGCTCAACAAGCGCGACATCAAGACTGCAGAGAGATTGAGGTAGGCAAGACCAAGGTCCAGGGTGTTTTCAGGGTTGTAGCGTTGGGATTGACAGGCTAGGAACAAGGGTTTGCGTTCGTCATGAGTCCGGACAAAGGCAGTAAGACTATCCTGAAAGCTCTGGCAACGCATTTTTTGCCCAGCCTTCGCGCTGATCGCCTGATCACTACCCTTCTTGATGGTTGCCAAATCTACCTCACAAGGCAGCAACTGGAACATTGGGGCAGAAGGAAAATGGGTTAGGATAGCCTTCTGGGGCTGGAGATCAAACCAATTGCGCTCAAACTGATGGACATAGCGATCGTTTTGTAGGCTCCCTGCTCCCCAAGTCGGCTCAATCAGGTGCCATTGTTTGCCTATCAGGAGTGCCACCCAAGCGTGGTTAGGTTGTTGCCAGCTAAGCTGCTCCCCCTCTGCCGATCGGGCAAAGCCGCTAACCTCATAGGTTTGGAGGCCTACGCGTGAAGCTACATAACGATAAGCTGCCACATAGCCCGAACAGACACCCAAGCGGCGTGACCACACCGTTTTTGCCTCAGCTAACTTAGGGTTCCCCAAGCTGCCTGACTGACGAAATGCGTCAATATCATAACGTACCTCACGGGCTAAAATGGTGTATATCAAGGCTGCTTTGCCAAGTTCGTCTAATTGTTGAACCTTGACGTAATCGGCAAATGAGTCTAGCGTTTTGAGGTTTTGGCTGGTTGTTTTGCCCACAATCGCCTCAATGTTAGTCCAGTTAAGGCCGCTATCAGACTGGGCCTTGGCCGTCCTAGGGGTTAGGAAGGCTGTTAGGAGCAAAATCAGTAGGGCAAATGTGGTATGCTGGAGGCGGGTTTGGGGCATAAGGATAGTTATATTGAGCTAAGGACAAAAGTGCGCCTTCCGTGCTATAAAAATGGAACCAACCTTAGTGTGGTTTACAAATCTGAACAAGGCTTTTTGGGATAACCAAACCAGAACTTTACCAATCTAGAAGATTTTGAATTTGCCCTATCAAAACGGCACCACAGTCGACATTATTTTTGACGATGGAAATCAAAACCACGTGGCAATAAGCTACCACTCCTCAGATTGCAGGTAGGAACTAAGACTAGCTGATATCTCGGTATAATTTATAGTCCACCATTCCCACCATTTTGCGTCTTTTCGATGGTGCCTCAACAGCCTCTGAATTTCGATGCAGCGGTTAATCCTCTCGTCAATAATCTGGACTGCCTCTGTATCATCATTTGATTGTGATCTAGAAAAATAGTCTCTACTAGATCTAAAAAGATACAAAATATAGTCTAATTCTCGATAAAATATAGCTAGTAAATTTGGGTCTAACTCGTGGTTTTTAAGGTGATAAATGTAAAGCGATAGCCCACGTTTGAAAAAAGCGTAACCAAGACTCGCTGTGTTAAGTGGGTTATAGTAAAAGCCTTGCCGAGCCACATAGACATCTTTGTATTCATCCAGAGTAGCCAAATACTTGTCAATACTGTCAGTGAATGAAATACAAGGACGTCCCTCCTCGGTTCTTAAATCTGCATCATGGAGGCCTGTGTGATCCTGAATCTCCTTAACAGATATAGGACATCGCAACAGTTGAAAAATAGGTGAAGTCGGGATATGTGTAATTATAAATACCTCAGGTAGTGGAGCAAACCACTCAGGATCAAAGTGCTCGTAAAAGACATCATCAGCGCAGTATCCTGCCCCCCATGTAGGATCAACAGGGTGCCATACATTGTTCAAACGGACTAACAACCAGGCATGCCTAGCACTTTGCCAACACACTGTATCTTCCTCTGACTGCCTATCATAACCATCCACTTCAATTACTGGGATCTTACAATCCTCAGCAATGGCGCGATATAATCTTACATAGTCACCACAGATTCCTAAGCGATTCCGCCACGTGTAATCAGGTTTATCCAAAAAGTCATCCTGAAACTTGTCCTTGTTTTTTCTTTTGTACACATAGTACCTGACCCTAGTTGCTACTCCAAAATATATAAGGGCAGCACGATCTCGTTCGGATAACCCTTGCCTATTTACAAATGTCGCAAATGCTTCATGACTTACTAGGTCTTGGTCATTTGCCTTATGGTAAGTGGCATTAATCCTAGACCAAAACACCTCGTTAAAAATCTCTTGTGCCTCCTTTAGGCTAAGGGATTGAGCAAAGGCTTCAAAATTGATCATGCCAAGAAGGAAGACACATAACAGTGTCCGACCGATGACCCTTCGCCAGCCAATCATACCACACCTTACAATCATGCTACAAAACTACTTGCCAGCTTTGTAGTTGGCAACAGCCTGATCGAGAAAGGCAATATAGGCCTCCACATCTAAGTTGTGGGCCCGTGGCTGCACCAATAGCTGCTCCTTAGCACCTAGCGTGACATAATAAGGCTGGGCATTGTTATTAAACTTCGTGATCTGGAAGTCGGCATTTTGTTTGCCGATGCTCGTTTTTTCCTTGTTGTCGTAGGTGCTGGTGTACCATTCCGTTTGTGGTAGTTCCGTTTTATCATCGACATAGAGGGCGACCAGAACAAAGTTTTCACGCAGGCGTTTCAGAACTCGTGGGTCTGACCAGACACGTGCTTCCATCTCACGGCAGTTGACACATCCATGGCCCGTGAAGTCAATGAACAAGGGTTTGTCTTGCTCCTTCGCACAAGCTAGGGCCTGTTTGTAGTCAAAATAGCCATTGAGGCCATGCGGCCAATGCAGGATCTCGCTATGGCGAGGGGTGGCACAGCGTTCGCTGGTCGATAGCGATGGAGCCGAAAGGTTACCGGTGAATTCAGCGATCTTACCAAGGTCAAAGTCTTGGGTATTGATGGGTGGTAGATAGCCAGACAACTGCTTGAGTGGCGCTCCCCAGAGGCCTGGGATCAGATAGACCACAAAGCTAAAGACAACGATTGCCATCGTGAGGCCTGTAAGGCTGGTATGGCTAGCGGGGCTATCATGAGGGAAGCGAAGTTTGCCAAGTAGATAGAAACCGAGTAGGGCAAAAATCACGATCCAGAGGCTGAGGTAAACCTCGCGGTCCAAGATGCCCCAATGATAAGCTTGGTCGGCAATGCTAAAAAACTTAAGTGCAAGGGCCAGCTCGATAAAACCAAGAACTACTTTCACAGAATTGAGCCATCCGCCAGACTTAGGCAAACGCTGCATGGCTTGCGGGAAAATAGCAAAGGCAGTGAATGGCAAGGCAAAAGCCAAAGAGAACCCGAACATGCCAATCACAGGCATCAGTACGGCGCCACCAGCACTTGCCACCAAAACAGACCCTACAACTGGGCCTGTGCAGCTAAAGCTGACAACCACAATTGTCAAGGCCATAAAGAAAACTCCATACAGACCTCCCTTTTCACTTTCTGAGTCTATGCGGTTGACCAAGGTGCCAGGCAAAACGATCTCGAAAGCACCTAGGAAAGAGAAGCCAAACAAAAGGAAAACCACAAAAAACAACAGGTTCGGGAGCCAGTGGGTGCTCAGGAAGTTGGCAAACTCAGGCCCATTGATACGGGCCACGACAGTGCCAATAATGGTATAGATGGCGATGATCGAGAAGCCATAAAACAAGGCCAGCCTAATGCCTTTGGCCCTAGACTTCTGCTGTTTGGTGAAGAAGCTCACCGTCATCGGGATCATTGGGAAAACGCAAGGTGTGAACAACGCCGCTAGGCCAGCGAAAAACGAGAGCAAGAAAAAGCCGAATAGGGAGTCTGATTGGGCTCCTTCTGGCTGGGTAGGGATTGTAACCGAAGCAGAGTCTTGGATTAGCGGCGTCGTTGCCTTGGCACTTGTTATGCTGTCAAAGTATCGTTTTTCGGCTTGGACCTTGATATTGTTAGTATCAGCAGGAGCTGTCTTTACATCAATCGGGGCAGAACTATTGGTGGCAGTGGGCGCATTGGCCGACTGGGCCTGTAGTTCAGAAGTATTGGCGGCACCACTGGTGGATAGTTTGACAACAAAGTCCTCATTCGATGGGATACAACGGCCATCCACATCGGTACAGGCTTGTGCATCGTATGCACCTGCAATCTCTGAAACCGGCGCCTTGATCTTGACCTTCTGCCTGAACTCAGCTTTACCTACGAAATACTTGATTTCAGCATTCCAGATTGGGTCAAATTTCTTTTTGGGATGGACCGGGATCAGCTTACCAACTGCCTCATAAGACGATGAAGGCTTGAGCTTGACAGTTGTAACTGTGGGTCCGATGTTCGGGTCAAAGTCAGAGCTGTATAGGTACCAACCGCTTTCGACTCGGACCTTAAAGACCAACTCGGCCACTGACCCAACTTTTGGTTTAGCTGGGCTGATAGAAACTGTCCACTCAGTAGGCTTGACCACTTGAGCAATTCCACTCCCTAGGCCAAGGACTAGCATCAGAAGTGTCAGGAAACCTTGTCCAGTTCTTTTGCCAAGACTAATCGTCAGACAAGAAAAAAGTACCTTGCATTGGCTTACCAGTCGATTTGGACTGGTTCTTGCAGGTAAGGCAATGGTCGATGTACGAGGATTCATAAGTGTGCTACAAAAGTAACATGAAAAGAGGTCCTAATGTTGGGCTTTTTGTGCTTTTGAGGTTTTGTGATCGTGGAGTAGGCTAGCGAAACTGGGGCATACCAAATCTGATTTTTGTTTTTGCTGCAGATGCCCTTAGTGCCCTAATTACCTATATTGCAGCTAACCAAAAGAGGCCCCGTTTCAGGACCGACAGTACCCAGATTTGAGTTGTTATCCAAGATACAAACTTGCCCCAAACCACGTTTGGACTCTGCATGTTGGCCTTTAGGAGCCTTCTCTTAATCTTGAACATACTTACGGGCTGGTACACCAAAAAGTTTGAAATACTGTGGAAATCACACTAACAATTTGTGTAAAACGATGAGCGCCGGAAGACTAAAAGTATTAATGCTAGGTTGGGAATACCCTCCTATAATGGCAGGTGGATTGGGTACAGCCTGTTATGGCCTCTGTAACGCCCTCAAGGCCCATGCCGACATCACCTTGATACTGCCAAAATCGTCAGCAGCCATGGTGCAGGACAACCTCCAGATCTTGGGGGTTAATCAATACGGACTTGACCATGCAGCCGAGGTTGAACAACCACCACGCCGTTGGGAAGAGATTGTTGAGGAAGTTATTGAGGTTCCGGGCAATGAGCTACACCCATACCCTATCAGTGCAGTTCATAAACGAGTGATCGAACACCTAAAGTTTGATCCATCAGACCAGGAAGAAGTCCGTGCGCTTTACGAAACGGACGAGCCTTATGGTGCCAACATTATGCTTAAGGTTGCAGTCTATGCCGAAGTGGTTAGCAAATTAGCGCTCACAAAGGACTTTGACATCATCCATGCGCATGACTGGGTGACCTACACTGCTGGCGTGCGGATCAAGGAGCTAACAGGCAAACCGCTGGTGGTG
>CANHWS010000050.1 GCA_947464365.1 Cytophagaceae bacterium
CGGGTGATCGTAGGGTGCTTGACTGATCAAAGTGCCGCTCACGATACAAGACCCCTGCACTATCCTTTACGGTAATGGCCTTGCGTTGATATCGAAAGCTCGTATCAAGTGACGACATAAACAGTGGTACGGGTAGAGAGGTCCAAGCAACTCGGCCTTGTCTGTCCACCAGTTTTTGTTCGAGGATGATGGTTTGCTCACTCGGGATGGATACCAACGTTTGCTTCACCTGATTGAGACCATCTGCATACGTGGCTTTTTCTTTTAAGCTATTATCCTCCTTAAATAGGCGCTGATAGATGTTATTAGTCCGTTTGTCAGGGTCATCAAAGTAAAAGAAAGCATAGGTTCGCCTTGCAGCGCTACCATCCTTAGGGGTGCTATCTTGTGCAAAATGGCAAATCTTGGGGTTGTCGATGTGGCTGAATGGGCTATATCTCGTTTCATACCGATCGCCAACAACAGTTGATCCCACAGCCCGCACCCGCCAAACATAGTGGCCAGATCCCTCTGCTATCAGCACTGAGGTAGAGACAGGTCCATTGCCCTCACTTGGCCCAATTGCAAAGCGTGTCGCATTAGCCCAATTGACAGCGCTAGAGGTAATGTGACTGGTATTAGGTCTCAGAATTGGGCTATGATCCTCTAGTTTTAGGAGGTCGAGTTCCCAGCCACAAACCGCACTATCAGTGCTGTTGGTGTGCCAGCTGAACCAAATACGTTTATTAGTCTGGACCTGCATACTGGGATCAAGATTGATGGATAATCCTTCGATATTGACCTGACTAACAGTTTCGACCATTACCTTGTAATTAGGCACCAAGTCAACATGCTCGATATGGTAGGTGCTTGGCTCTGTTACTGGATTATATTGATCAAAATCAACCCTCAATTGATGGGGATAGAGCGAAGGTTCTAGCTTAAACTCCAGCACTACTCTTTGGGACTCATTGCTAAGCGTGATCAACTGGCTATTGACAGACGTATCCCCGTGTATTAAGTTGATCCTGTAAGGAATATTGAGCCCATTCAGGCTTCGGGATCTGACTTTATCCTGCATCATGACCTCGACCACAACCCTGGCTTGGTGGACCAATTGGTTGGTGTACCGTTGGATAACGAATGGGTCGGAGTAGGTTACAGCCCCGAATTCTAGTGGCTTGCTAGATAAAATCCGTTGGTCAACACATTGTGCCATAGCCCCGAGTGGGATCCAGATCAAGGCCATGATAACCAAAAGGCGCAGTTTCGATAGGCTCATCTTAGTTGACAACTTGGATAGAATAGGATGAGAATTGTTTTCTAAGTTTGCCTCGAGCGTCAAAAACCTCTGAAATGGCTTTGGCCTTTAATGGCCAAACGGTTCGGTATCGGCTCAGGATTCTTATTTCCTTTTTGGTCGTTTGGCCATTGACTCGTTCTTGCAGAACATAGCCCTTGATGACCGTGTCTTGCCCCACAATGAAACCCATCTGCGGAATTGATGATGCCTGATTAGTGGCATTTGATAGCCAGTATTGAGTTTCAGGAGTTTTTATACCAATGGCAGTATCAACCTTAGCCTTTACCGATACATTCTCAATATTCTTGACATACCTGTCCAGCGACTGCCCTAACAAGTTGCTATAATTATGCAAAGGCTCTTTTTGGGGTTTACGTTGAAGTATAATCGTCTTTTTGCTATGATAGAGTATGATACTGATCTCAGGATCACTGTAGACCGACAAAGTTTGAGAAACGTAATTACTCCTTCTGGCTTTGACTTTGGTTTCCCAACTTGTTGTCAATGGTGGTTTCGTACCTTGTTTGGTAGCAATAGTTTTGACCTCCTGGTACTTAGTCAGGACCGTAGCATTGACATCAGCTTTAGCCGCCTGCTTTAGCTTCTGAATAGCAACCAGCAGAACATGTTTGGCATCTCCACCTTGGCCAAATGTTAGCCATGGGCAGGTTAGTAGGGCGAGTGCAATAATCACCTTCTTCATTAGGGGCGGACCTCCATTCCGTTTAGGTGTTGCTCCTCTATCGTTTTGATACCCCGTGTGGTCTCCAGCATCTTCCGCACCAATTCGCCTTTGGGGTTGTATTGGTAGATGGTGGCAAAATGTTGCTGATCAAACTCGGCCAACAGTCTGTAGTTTCGCTTATCATAAACGTAGGCCTTCCCTTGGGCCATAAAAGGCATTACCTTAAAGTCATCCAGATGACCGTAGGTTTCAGCTGGTGATACAACCAGTTTCACCTCCAACAGCAAATCTGTGGGCAGTTGTTTGACAACCGTTTCATATCGATACCAACCATTGCAATGAGCCGACTGCGTCACTGAAATAGCTTGCGTATTGACTAAAATTTGCGCTAGATCCGACCTATCAGACCAGAACTGTACTAGCATCCCACGGTTGTACTCGCGTGATTGATGGATTGTTGCCAAACTAACTACTGAATCCACCGATGCCATAGGCAATAACCTAGACCTGAAACCAGTATGCGCCTTGATTGAGTCAAACCCAAAATCTTCATAGTCGCAGAACCGAACAGCAGAAAGTGGAGCGTTTTTGCCAACTAATACTGGGACCAAATCTTGTTTGTCGTACGCCGCAAAGGAGACAAGATTCATGTCATCCAATTCTTCAAGTGGAGTTCCATTGGGGCTAAACCACCGAATCGTGTGTTTTCTAAGCCAATTTTTCGAGGATTTAACCGACGCATCAATGTTGGTAACAGCAGTGTTTGAAGTCAACCCGTCCAATGGGGCGAATCCGTTTCTGGTGACACCACGTCTCAGAACCTTAAACGAAGCTGATTGATTGAGTTCGTATACAGATCGTGGATAGTACCGTTGATTCAGCTTTCGCTGTTGTACCGACCCTAGCATCAGACCACGGGACTTGTAATAGTCATGGTACACCTTCTGACCTGCCAATGTGGTATCCCACCTAAAGCAACCTGTGTCATAGGCCGTCACTGTGGCTTTTAAGACAGAATCGGGCCAATGCCATGTATTTGCATTGCGATTAAGTACCTTTTGGTCAGTGCCATAAGTCAGTAGCCCCATGCCAACCTCCCCAAGACGGTTGACCGTGTCGTTAGCTAGTGCTGGATACTTCCAGTAGGCAGGCACATCAAACTGAATGGCCATTTTACTAGGCCGGTTCTGATCTGTATATTCGTCGGTGATGCTGACCAAGACCGGGTTGCCACTCAGGCCATCATACGCAATGTTTGATTTGGCAATCCAAACACCATTTGTGAACGATCTGACAGCTTTCGTTACCGCAGGATACCGAATCACTTTGGCCTTCGTTAAGGAATTTACCGTCTGGCTCGACAGGTCAAAATGAAACCCACCTACTGATACAGATGGCCAGCCTGTTAAGGAAAGGGCAATATCAAACTCCAGTCCAAAATTGGTCGAAAACGATTGGTTCCGATATTGTTCCGCAGCTACTTCTTCTTCAACTCCTAGGTCTTTATATGCCAAACTACGGTCACTTTTCATGATCAGGAGCTGCTCTCCTGGTTTGTAATATTCCATCACAGAGCCCGCAACCAAAGTGCCGACAACCGCAGGGTCTGCTACTTGTTGATGGTAAAGCGGATAGGAGACGTATGTCCCACTATAGTCAAGATTAGACCGCTCTTTGCCATGCATCGAGTTAAGCCTAATTTGATATGCTTGACGGATAGACTGCGACTTTGTTTCGATGGAGACGATGCCAACATTTAGGTTGAAAACATCACTATTGGATCCCGCATTGAAATCAGTCATACTAACCCCGGGTACCTTCTCGACATTTCCATCAGGTTTGGTCAGGTCATAGGTCATCTCAAACGGATAGTCTTTTGCCGTGTAGAACTCCCTAACTGAATAACCTGCCCCATTAGTCCCAGGGTGAATGGTCGAGACAATAACCTTGCTATGCCCAACTGATGCTGCAGGCAGAACCGACTCTCCAATCGGCCCTTCGAATTGAGCTTTGTCTTCGCCAGCAATCATTTTTTGGAGCCACGTTTGGTTCGCGCTTGGCAAAAAGGTTTTGTATGGACTTTCCTCCTTTGCTACAGCAGGCTCATTGGTCGCAACCCCACTACTGATCACTTCGTGTTTACCAGCCACCTCTCTAGTCGTGACATAGTCAAACTTATGGCCAAATAAAGCTCCTGCGCCAGATTCTAACCCTGGGTCATAAGTCATCAGGCGCTTTACACGTACTCCACCGCCTTTTTTGGCCATCAGCATTGGCAGCTTCACAAAGGACAACCCATGGTTAAGACTAGCCCCAACCGTTTCATATCCTGGTACCTTGATCGTCGAGACATCTGGCAGTATGAGTAATAGCTGAACAAGCAAAGAGGTTGTGGTTACAATTTTATTGAGTGGGTTAGATCCATTCACAAGGTCGTACATGTTCCCTGAGTTACTTCTCTCGAAGTTGGCTGAGCAATCACCACCATCCCAGAACCCATATCGCCTGTTGGTATAGTTGTCGTAACAAGCACGCCTTGGTGATTCGGCTTCATCGTATCCCTCGTTCAGCTTGATGGCGATTACTTTTTTGCCTCCCTCTAGGGTATTGGTATTTACCGTTGCGGCATTTACATAACCCGTAATGTACTCTGAGTTGCAGTTATCAAGTGAAGGGTAGCTGCCTTTTTCGGAGTCAAGTAGGTAAAGGAACTTAAAGTATAATTTTGTGTTTTTTAGATAAGACTCAATTAGTTCTACCTGCCTATCCAATAGCTCCTGATAATTAGCTTGTGTCGGATCCAAACCTAGGTCCTCTGGTTCAACAAAATAGGTGGACGCGCTCCCTGCTTCTATTGAGCCAACTAAACTTGCCATTGCCATAGGGGCTTTGTCCTGTACGTAGGCATAGTCTTTTTGTTCGTATTCGATCAGGATCTCGCCCCCACTTGGCAGTTTGACTTGCTTGAGTTGCCAACAGGCAGGGTCAAACTTGGTCGTCATTGCATTTTGGTTCACATTCCTGCGCCAGCCTTCACGGGCTTGGCCGCCTGACCATGACAGCGGCCCTTGATACCTCCACGGAATCAGGTCTTGTTTGCGCTCTGTCGCAAAAGGCATAGCATAGCCCCATGGGTCTAACCATGATGGTTTGTATGCCGGATTCTGTAGGGCCTCGCTGTAGGTTGGATAGGTATTAGGATTTAGCGCCTCCGGATAGTTCCGCCTGACATCGAGTGGGAAATCAGTTAGGGGCTTGTAGCTGTAGCCAAATTCGTAAGGTAATGTTCGTGATTTGGTCACACCTCCATATTCAAACCATACCTTCTTGAGCGTTAATTTTCCTGTCTGCCCACTTTGTCCGGAGGAGTTTGGCAAGCCCTGTACCAAACTATAGTCATAGCTAAACTTGACAATCTTGATTGGCAATTTCGGATCGGCTTTTGCAATCAGGACGATCTTCTCGAGGAACTCCAGGTCATGTGTCCCACGAGCAGTGCCAGATAAACTAGCCAAATCACCAGTAGAGTTGATGGCCGCCGCATCCCATCCATCGGTTCGCACCTTACCGCTGCCACATAACATACTTGTGTCCACCACTAAGTTCTGGGCAGATATGACCTCATTAAATCGTACACTTTGGGTTTTGTTGGTGACGAAAAAGGCAATATGTGTTGGGGTCTCAATCGATGATAGGTACACAATTTCCTTATCCCCTGACGTAACTGAGCCCATGTTGTCCCTTTGGTTGGCGATGGATCCTTCTTGGTACTCTAGTCCATTATAGGGTGTCCGCCACCGATACCACTGGTTATTCCCTTGGTTATTGTTATGGCCCCAGCGTTTGTAATAATTGAACTTCGTAAATCCACCAATATCACCACCATCAACAACGCCATTGTCATTAATGTCCAGATAGTTAGCTGACTTGAGATCGGTCAACAAGTAGGTATTGACATACGGATCGGGTTTAAGCTGACCCTGGATATGCTCATGTGCTTGGTCCACCTTTACTTCTAGGTTACCAGTGTTATTGATAACCACCGGCATTGATTGACCAAAAACCAAAGGACCGGTCCGGACCCTTTTGCTACTTACACTCAAGGAAAGATCATTCTTGGATAAGATAGGGTATCCAAACCGAAGGTTGGCCCCGTCCTTGCCCACGACCTCAAAACCTCTGATGGACTTATCATCAAGTTGGGACACGGAATTGGGTAACGGTGCATTCCGTGAACCTTTAAAGTAGGGGTTGCCGTCTTTAGTGATTGAGTATATTTGGCAGGAGCGATTCAATGGCTCTATCAACTTTGGAGATAACGGAGCGCTTGTATCGTAATACTTAGGGAAATTCAATGTTTGATCTTCATATTGAACCGATCCAGCCATATCACCGGAAAGCCGAAATCGGTTATAGCGTTGTGCTTCTGTTCCATTCGCAAAGGCATTGTTCAGAAACATATTGCCACTCAGCTCCTCACGCAGGCTTCCTGCACCTAGGGACAGTCCGATATCAATACCTTCACCTGCTGACAGGTCAGCCCCAATATTGATATTTCTACTGGTTGAGACACGTTTGTTGGGGAAGAAGACAGGCAAGGATTCTGGAATATACCTAAATGCCCCGCCTAACTGATCGCTTGTGATATTGAAGGCATCATAGTTTGCAAAGGGGACCGACCCAAACAACAGCTTAGCGCTGAAAGGGTTATCTTGTTCGCAATAGTAGTCAGAAAGGATATTAGTATTATTCTGATTATCAGCAAATAGCAACCCACGCCCTGTAAATTCTGTATAGGGCTCGTCCTGTTTCCAGAGAATGGACCCTGAAAGACCATATTGCATTGCAATATTAACCGAGGCTAACTTAAATCCTTGCGAGAATGACAGGTTGAAACCATTAACTTTATAGTCATCCCCGTTTGTGAAGCGGTCTGGCACAAGCCCGGGCTTGGCCATGTTTATCCCTGTGAGCATTGAGGTATAGCCACTAATGTTTAACGAAGGACTAGGATTACGGTTCGTCTTTACTAGGATTCTTTGCTCTTTGTTGTCTTTAGTTTTAGTTTCATATTGATATTGATTCATATCAATCGACAATCCAAAATTTGGCTGATAGGTCGTACCGGAGGCTCCATATTGTGCTCCTAATCCAGCCGATAGGTTTAGGCTGCCATTCTTGCCAGAAACACTAAGACCATAACCAAAATACCGCGTAAACCCGTTATAGTTATTGAAGCGGACCGAGGTACTACCGTTGAGGTTTAATCCTCCATGTGTAGGAAGTGCTTTTGAAATCAAGGACGTACCAGCATTTGCTGCATCCCAGCTAAGTACCTCCATACCAACGGTTCCCTTCGCACTTGCGGTCCAGTTGAGGGGAGACTTGGCATATTGCTTGACTGAATATGCTGAGTCATCATCCGGGAATCCTTTAATCTGCCGATTGATTGCGCCAGGGTTCAGTGTCCAACCATACCCAACCCAGCTGGCCTCTTCCTCTGGGTTTACACCCGTGTGATAGGATAACGATAACGAGTAGCCAGACCCATCTGGCCCTGGCACCTGAACAACTGGTAGGTTATAGGTAAAGTCTCCAGAGAACAAGTTGACCATATCCGTCGTACCCACTGGCTCAAAGCTCGCAAACTCAGGTGCCGAAGGACCCGAGGTCAAAGCCCATGTCTGGATAGGCACCAAGACCTCCGCCAAAAAAATCAGCAACAGGACTTTGGCAATGGTTTGCTTATAGCGTCTCGAGATGCGGCTTAGTTTCATTCTTGTTACTTGTTGGCTTGTTGCTCAAATTGCAATAGGTCCTGTACCTCAAACTCAAATACATTGTCTGCTCGCCCAACAAAGAGGTTACCGAACCGAATTTTGAGCCGATCGTTTGGCTTGGCGAGCAACTGTTGGACGGAGACTGGAAAGGTGATAAAGAGCTTTTTGCTATCGCTAGACTCAAATGCATTTTCCAAAGTGGCTAGCACGGGTTTTACAGGTCCATCAGTACCAATCTCGAGCTGAAAAAAGACCTCTGGCGAAAAGTTGAGCATCTCAATGATCTTTTTGTAATCGTCGTATGAGCTGGCGGATTCGATCAGAAAATCACCTCCAGTCTGATGCCTGGGCTTGATTTTGACCACAAAGGTTAAAGAGTTTTCATAGTCGTTTTTGGCAGCTCCAGTGTCCGTTTTTAAGAGCAATGCCGTCGGATAGATTGTTGTTGAAACCTCTAGTACCTCGTCTTGCACGGTTTTGGTAAGGCCATTCTGTGGTTTGGTAACAAAGGCGATCATTTCCTCCTTGGTGTTCAAAGAGGGGCCACAACCTCCAAACGCCATAACTAACAAAAGGCTGCATATCATCCATGTTTTGTAGGTCATGATTACAGCGCAAGTTTTAAGTACAGTACCTTTCCGTTTTCACCCTTTACCTCTAGGTATAACACCTTGCCGGTCTTAAGATAAGATTGAGGTAGGACATCAAATAGACTGAGTTGGTAGGCAGGACCTTGGTTAAGGGGTATGTGCAGGTCCGAAATTTGTTTATTAGGTGCCTCCAGGATTTTGCAATAGATGCGTTCACGTGAGAGATCTTGACTCAGTCCTTGGGTTTCTATCGTTACTAGGCGAGAACTCGGCACCTGAAATACCTTTGCATGTTTGTCTGGTCCAAATGTTACAGTGCATCCAGACTTGTCCATGGGGACGAAAAAACGCCAAGCTTCACTTTTGACTTCCACTTGATACTCCTCCTCACCAGCCCTAAAAGGGTATGGTTTGCTGAGTTGCCAAACGTACCAACCAGGTGCTAAACTTGGGGCATAGCTGGGATACTGCATTGCCGAAGTCCTCACATCGCGCTCAACAAACAAAGCAGGTTTACTGTCAGCGATCATTAACTGACCATTTTGGCTGTCTGATTTGTATAGCTTGAAGGTTAGCGCCTCAATTTGACCAGTAGCACTAGTTGTTGGTAGCCAAGAGAACAATAACGGTGTGGTTGCTGTAACCGTATCTCCGTCATGCGGAAGTAGTAAAACCGGTGCATCAAGTCCTTGCCCGATACTTGGGATGGCCCAAAATACCGTTCCGAACGCAATAAGCAACATCTTGAGGGCTTTTGTCAGAACCATGACTTGTCAAATTCTGCAGCCAATATAGCGGGTCTTGGTTTTGCAACAAACCATCCATAAAATTTTTTTTGAAGAGCTTAGTTTACTTCAATGATAAGGCTAAAATACTGCCTTAATCGACAAAAATGCAGCATCAGACCTGTATTTATAGCTATTTTGGCTATTGCTAATGGCATTTGTTTCTATTTGAGCTCCAGCTTGGTATGTGGCTGAAATTCTGTATCCAAATCTGATACAATAAAATGTACTATAATTGTTTTTGTCATATTGAGCGGTCAGCAAGTTACCAGCAAGCTCAAGCCTACCTATACGATATGTGCCCTCAAACGACATGATATCGGCATATCCAGCGGGGTGCCCTCCTCCAATTAGCGAACTTGATTGGGCATTATACCTCCGCACATAGCCTAGTTTGGCATCTAGCCCTTGTCCACGAATCCCAATCTTAGGTCCATATCCTATAAATGATTGAGGGGGTGTTTCCAAACCGTCTAGTTGGTCATCCTCCGCACCCAGTACCATCTCCGCACTCGAAATGATCGACCACTTCGCAATAGTCGAAATGTAGCTTACCAACCCTGCCCCCTGCCAAGTAACAAACCTGTGTTGATGAGGAAGCATTTTGGGCTCTGAAGTGGCATCGTTGATCTTATTGCCAGCCACCCAAGCCTGGTTAACAAGCAAACTGGCATTGGTGCTTAGTTTTTGCTTATGGGTTTTACTCAGATTGAAGGTTAATTGCTCAGCTCTCAGCTGTTTGTTGCCACCCACGTTTGAGCCATGCAATATGGTGGTGGATGGGATCCAGCCCATCATTGGCTTTATCGTTCCACTCAACAGGACTTGTTGCCAACCAGCGCGTAAGTAAGGGTTGCCTGCCGTAAAATAGGCCGCATCCGTGCGTGTAAATGCTGCATCTAATTTCATCTTGGCGGGTGAATAGGTTGCGCCAAGTGAGGTATGGAGCCCCATATTCTGGATATTGGAGTACAAGCCCAAAGTTATTGGCGTAAGTTGGCCTAGGTCAAACTGCGTATTGCTGATGTATTGGTCGGCGGAAATCTGGACACTTCGCAACACCTGCTTCTTGAGACTGAATCCCATGACCAAGTTGCGTTTCGGTATAATTGACCGAACCGAATCAAAGGTCGCTGGAGGCAGGTCTAGAGGAATCTGGTATCCCGCCTGGTCGGCCGCATAGCTTAGGCCTAACGAAATCACATCTTTTTGACCGTGTTTTAGGTCCAGATTTACATACCCCAGACGGGTCTCGGGCGTACGTAATAGGGATCTGTTATATCTCGCAACCCCTGCACCAGAGGATAAATTCAATCTGCCTAAAGAGGCACCAAAGCCTATACCATCAAGCGCAATGCCAAATACGAAGGCTCGATGTACCATCGGGTAATGTACCCCTAATCGGAACTGACGGATTGAAAATCCGCTTTTCCAATCTGCCAATCCTGCCATTCGGGCTCTTAATGCCTGCTGATGGGCTTTGAGTCGTTTTAGTTGCTCGTATTGCTCCATCCGTTCTGGATAGTGCTTGGTCAAACTATCCCGCCGCAGACTTAGCGCCTTAAGGTAAGGATCAGATGGACCTACAAGTTTGTCAACCTCACGATGTAGTTCGCCTTCAGTAACTGACTTTATAGTCTTGGTTGGCTGGTAGTCGGGGATGCTATCATTTGTAAAGGTTGGGTTGGTACCTAAAATTGCCTTATTACTCCCTATCCAACCTCCATTCGGCGGGTTGAAAGCCTTGCTACCAATACTATCCACAAATTTCGTTTGGCCCTTGGCAAGTACACGGTCCAATGTGTCAAATACCATCAGTTGGTTAAAGCCAACTTGCTGCTCAATCGCCTTGATTTGCCGCTCTAGGCCTTGTTCTTTTTCAAACATCCACCGATTAAGATCTAGCTCCAAACTAATCCGATTGTTGGGTTGACGCTCAGGGTTGTTTTCGTTACTTAGGTTCCCAGATATGATTAGCGGAACTGACAAGATCGACAATCTCATTCTGCCCTCAAGTTTGTACAATGGCAAGGGAGTCTCCGTAATTAGGTTGCCCTCCCGCTGGCCAAAGCCAGTGCTACCATTAAGCTCACCTTCTCTGAGCACAACCCAATTTGCCCTAAGAGAATCCACAGTTCCCTGCATATATCCCTTGGCAGCATTCGCAATATGTTTGCCCTTCGCATGGGACCGGGTCTTTAGAGTGCTTAATGTAGACCTACCTGCTTGGCTACCAATTGGCTTGTGCTCTGGATTCGCCACTTGGGCCGATGCTGCAGTAGTAAGGGTTAGCAAAAAACCTAGCACTGCTGCAACCTTGCTCATCGTTGGCCATCCTTGCAACATGCCTTTTTTCAGTGATACTATTCGATTAGTGACGAGACGTAACAAAACAAGGATTTTTGCATCAGGATTCCTAGTGCCCTGGGTCAATTTCCTGATTTGAACACTGTGCACCTCAATTGCCTACTACTTTGGAGGCTGGCTTAACCTATATATAGGAGGCCCCAATCGTGGTATTGGCGGACCCAGAACTAATTTAGGCTTATCGATACCAGAACCCTCTTGCCACCACCTCCAACCCCTCCAGCAGGTTCGATAACGAGCAGGTTCTCGCTACTAGACCCTTGAGTGATCAAGGGTTTTTTTATGAGCTTTTTATTGGGGGGTGTTTACACCTAGGCGTACGGTCATTGGCCTCCAGCTACATTTTAAGTTCTGAGCAATTGGGAGATAGACCGCCTCTAATTTTATGCCCTTAACCAAGCAACAAGTGAATTGGCAAGGTTCGTAAACGGCCTTGGGTAGTGTTTTGCCATCCTACCTTAGTCTATCTGGCTAAGGTATAGGGAGTAACGGAGATTCCGCCATTATTCTGATTGCCGAATCAAGGATTCGGCAATCGTGGCCTATGTTTGGCGCATCACTGGGTTTGTTGCCTCTGGGGTGCCACAAAAAACAACTAGTTCGCCTATCCTGAGGTTTAGAATCATAGTTGGCTTGGGGCGGGCCTGACCTCCCGGTTACACAGCCACTGTGGTCATCCACAACTTAATGCCTTGTTCTAGGCCGCCTGCGTAGTTGCGCTTGAGCTTTTGCCGGCTGAAATTTGTGGTCAAAGGGGGCGAGGACCAGTTGCATAATTTAGCTTTCAGGCTTAAATTTGCCACAAAAGTACCAAACATGGAAAACCATCTCATTATTGGCTTAGGAGGAACTGGCGGTAACATCCTAAAGGCGTTACGCAAAAATATCTACCAGGACTACCGTGATAATCTGCCCAAAGGTGTAAACGTAGGCTATCTATACGTGGACTCGAGCGCTGAGATGATGGACCCCTCTGATGCCAAATGGAAGGTGCTTAGTCATTCGGTTCAACTTGGTAAGAGTAGCCAAGTCCTCATCAAAGGGCAGAACCTTAAAGCAAGGCTCTCTAACCTGGAAAGCTATCCAGGCCTAAAGCATTGGCTAGGTAACGTCGGGGCCTTTACAAAACTGGTAGAGGCAAACTCTGACGATGCGGTTGGCGGTCAACGCAGAAGGCTAGGCAGATTCCTACTTGCCTGCAGTATTGACAGTTTCAATAATCAGCTTGATCAACAGGTTAGCAACTTACGGAAATCAGGCAGTGTTAACATTACTTTTCACGTTTGTGCAGGTTTAGCTGGTGGAACGGGTAGTGGATGTGTTATTGACATCATATCACAGATAAGAGCAAAATTTCCTTCAGATGGAGACATCTCACGAAAATTTAACATAATGCTATATCTCGCACTTCCGGAAAGGGAGCCGGGGTCTAAAGATAGTCTGGGTAATTATCATGCGAACGGGTACGCAGCCTTACTAGAACTTAATAGCCTGAACGTTGGTGGATTTGATCCATTTGATATAACAGGAAAATCTGGAAACGCATCCAACGATCCTACTGAAAGCAAATTAAACCTTTTGCGTCCCGTATTCAATGGTTGTTACGTGTTTAGCAACGAAAACACAAATGGCACTTTTTTAAATATTCAAGATACTTTGCCCAGTATGGTCGCAGAGTTTTTGAAACAAAAGATTGTTACATTTAATTTTTTGTCAGACGGTTCAGTATCAAAAGGTAGTACTTCGTCAGAACTTGACCCAAGGGAAATCCTTGCTAAGCAGGAGAATGCCGAAAACGGAGATAGGACTCCTGAAACTGGGTCATTGCCTGAAACACTCAATATTCCTGAAAGAGATAAGCGTTTTCTCTCCTTCGGTATTAAGACGATTAGTATTCCCGAAAAAGAAATCCTGGAGTATTTAACTGCTGAGATGGCCAAAGCAGCTTGCTACCAGCTCAAATACCACAACTTCCAAGCAGGGGTTGGTTACCTAAATTCGCAGGGACCATCAGACTACAAAACAAAAGTTACTTCTAAGGTAGATGCGTGGAAGATTAGTATTGAACACTTGACCTATTCCAAAAACATCCTCGCTGAGGATAGTAAAGAAAAATACCAGCTTGTAGAAAACTATTGGGAGCAATTTGCACAGAACGCTATTAATCTAAAGAACAATGCACCAAAGCCAGAGTGGCCAAGGGTGCTTGTTAATGCCTATCGAGGCGCATTTGATACGCTGTACCGAAAGGCTGGCGTAAAACAATTCTACATAAATAAACAATCCTCCTGCAGGCGAATAGCCGAGGACATGCTTAACAATGTCGAGTTGGATTTGCTCAATATGTGGCGTAATGGCGAGCTCGGGTTCGTGGATATTGAGGGAATTCTAAGAGCCTTGAATGAGGATCTATTAAAATCTAAAGCATCTCTAGAAGGTCAGTCAACTGATTTAGTTGAAGGATTTAAACGACAAAAGGAGACTGTCAACGCTGCTGTAGGTCGATTCGGTAATAGTCTGGGTACTATTGATAAAATGCGCAATCTCCCAGAGCGAAACATCGAACTGCTAAATGCAGACCTGAAGAAACTTTTTATTCTTGAAACTAAAGTAGAAAGCCTCCCATTTGCGCTACAATTAATTGGTGAGCTGTCTAATAACGTCAATCAGATTGTTGGAGTTGTTGAAAAACTAAATGCAAGAATTGGAAAGTTAATCGACCAGGCGGAATCTAATTCAAGTGCCCGCTTACTTGAGTCAAACACAGCTCAGAATGCTACTTTTGAAGTCAGAGTATTTGACAACAAGTTAGTTAGGGATATTGCCTCTGACCTTGTTAAGGATATAGAGATTTTGGCTCCTTTCACGTCAGATGTACGCCAAACGCTTCTAAATGCTAATACTACTGGACAAAAAACATTTTCATCTTTAGCTGAAAAACTAGACGAGGGAAGAATTGAGGATATTATTAATTCTTGTAGTCAGACCAAAGTTGTGTCAGCACACGAAAAACTAGAACCAAGTAGGAAAGTTCTTGGTAGAAGCATTGTGCAGGAGTTGGCTGCACGATACGGTAACGACGATGAGGAGTTTAAGCTCAAGATCAATGACTGGATCAAGCAAGCAGGTGTTTATGCTCGCCATAACGATAGCGAGTTAAAACGTGATAGAAGTACACCGCCAATCACAGAATGTATGGTTGTTTTTCCTCACGAGCCTGACCACAATAATTTTATTAGTAAAATGCGGGGCTTTTTTGATGCTTCAAAACCCCAAACGCTTAATAGAATTACAATTGCACCACACTACAACAAGGTAAAGAAGAACGAACTAGTCATCTTGACTATTAGTAACCTCATGCCTTTGCGCTACCTATCTGACCTTGAATTTTTAAAAGGCAAATATGAGGGGCGTGTCAATAACAAAGACACGAATATTCAAAACGAGTCTAGGTTGTTGCTTCACCTTGAGGGTGATGGAAGCCAACACCCTCCGCTATACATCACAACCAAGAAGAAGGAGGACTACTGGCCATTTGTAATTTTGGCCGAGGCAATGGGGATTTTCACTAATGCCGAAGCTAGTTCTGGCAAAGTAGAGTATCTGTTTCATCAGAAAGATGAGGACGGTTTGGATTTGCC
>CANHWS010000051.1 GCA_947464365.1 Cytophagaceae bacterium
AGTAGCTAACTCAGCCAACACGATCTGGACGCCATCTTCAAAGGACTATATGCGCCTCGAGAGTATCGATCTGCGGTTTAATCATGCCTTTGATGTCAAGCTGCCTTGGACATCAGGAACTGATGGTAAGAATCGATCCTTGACCTTGAATGTAACGGCTCAAACTGGGTTTAGCCGTAATGCATATTATCTAGCAGATATCATCAAGTACACAGGGCTAGCCCCTAACGTCTATCAGGATAGCTTGGTGCAAACTACGGGACTGCAGGACTTGCGGCTAGGACTGAGTGTGGTACATGCTTGGTTCGTTGGGGATTTCAAGCAGACCCTTAATGCAGGGATCCTGATGCGGGTGCCGATGGCCAATTTTAATGCCAAAGAGCCCAATGGTCGGCTGATCCACCCAGAGCTGCAGGCGGGTACGGGGGCCTTTGATTTGATGCCTCGTGCGACTTACCAGATAATCCACAACGATATAGGACTAGAAGTATCGGCTCTTTATCGCGTGGCCACTACAAATAGCAATGCGTATCGCTTTGGCAATAGCAGCAACCTTCAGGCAGATGTGTTTTATGCCATCCCAGTGACAGAGGTCATCAAGATCGTGCCACGGCTAGGTTATTATCACGAGCAAGAAGATGCTCATGTTTGGGAAGCCGAGGCAGTTGCAGGTACTGGTGGGCGTGCAGGTTTTGCCAATCTGCAACTGGATCTGATGTACCGTAGCTGGGCCCTGACAACACAGTTCCAACAGCCAGTCCAGAATAAACTAAACGGCAACCAGCTCCTGAATGCAGGGCGCCTCAATGTCGGGATGGTTTATAGCTGGTAACCTGTATGGTAGGGTAGGGCCAACTCTAGGGCCATTATCCTTTTGCTTTCCGCTCCTTGATGTACTTATCTACTACCTCCTCAAGGACTTGGAGTGGCATGCTCCCGTTGTTGAGGACAATGGCATGGAAGTCTGGCAACGAGAATTTTGGACCAAGTTCCGCCTTAGCCTTTTCGCGAAGTGCTAAAATTTTGATCATCCCGATTTTGTAGCCGCAAGCTTGTCCTGGCATAACGATGTAGCGTTCAATCTCGCTGGTGACGTCTTGGATGCCCATGCCGGTGTTTTTGACCATGTAATCGATGGCTTCTTGGCGTTTCCACCGTTTTTTATGGATGCCAGTATCCACCACTAGGCGGACTGCCCTAAACAGCTCGGCCTGTAGGCGACCAAGGTCTTGATACGCATCTTTAATGTACCCAAGCTCGCTGGCCAAGCGTTCGGCATAAAGTGCCCAACCTTCGGCGTATGCATTATAGCCGTTGTACTTGCGGAATAGGGGTAGGTCCTCCATCTCTTGCTGCAGGGCTATCTGGAAATGATGACCAGGCACAGCCTCGTGGTAGGCGAGCGTAGCCATGCCCCATTTGGGTGTTTCGGGCAGGATGTCAAGCCGGGTATAGAAAATGCCAGGGCGAGAGCCATCTGCTGAAGGCGAATTGTAGTAGGCTTGTGGTGAGGTTGACTCCTTGAACTCTGGTATGCGGGCAACTTTGACAGGTGCTTTAGGCAAAGTGCTGAAGGCCTGCCCCATTCCTGCCATGATGTTGTTGATCAGGGAGGTGTAGTCGGCCAAACATTGGGCGCGACCTTGGGCATCGTTCGGATACAGGAAACGGGGGTCATGGGCTAGGTTTTCCATGGCCTTGCCAATGTCGCTTGTATCGGTATGGCCTTGGCTTGCCAAAATTGTCCGCATCTGGTGCTGGATCCTTGCTACCTCAGCTAGGCCGATTTGGTGGATTTCGTCGGCGGTGTAGCTAGAGGTGGTATTAACTTTAAGTTGATATTGGTAGTAGGCATCACCATTTGGCAGCTTCCAGACACCGTCGTCGGAAGTCGCGATCTTCTGCTGAGCCACCAAGTAGCTCAGTAGCTGTTGGTAGGCAGGATATACAATTTCGGAAACAGCGGCAGTGGCAGCGTTTAACAAGTCCTTGCGTTCGGCAACGGTAATTGGATGACCTTTTGCCGTACAGGTATCCAGCTTGGCGGCTAGATTGCTGACCAAGATGTGGTCCGCTGGTGCTGGCTTTACAAATCCTTGAACCTCCTTGATAACCCGGTCAAGCACAAATTGGGGAGGCATTACTCCTGCTTTTTCGCGCATACGGAGCCCTTCTAGCAGCTGGTCAAAGGCGGTGCCGAATACTTGGAGCCTTTGGATGTAATCCTTTGCATCGGCTTCATTATCAATGTTATGGGTGTTGATCATGAAGTCGGGTAGGTCAGACTGGTACCCAAATAATTGGTTTACCGGATAGTCATGCCAGCGCCACTTTTGCCCTTCTAGATCTGTACGAAGGTTGTAACGCAAGATGTTGTAGGAAAGCAACTCGGTGGCGGACAGAGATGCAGTGTCATATTGTTGCAAGATCTCCAGCTGCCGTTCTGTGCGGCGGAATGCCTCGTCCTTGGCATTGGTGCTGATGTCGGTGAGCTTTTTATTATGTCCTGTAATGCCATACTGTTCTAGCAGACGAAGGCTCGAGAGTCCCTGAGGGTTTGCCCAAGTGTTCTCCCAAAATACGCGCTCGAAATAGTGGTTGATCGATAGCGGCTTGAACCATATCAGCTTGACCACTCCGATGCCAAGGAATAACACAACCAGCCCTAGGACTAGCCCAATGATTTTGCCTACACGTTTTTTCATCTTGACCTATGCGGATTTTTGAAATAGCAATCTAGTATATATCGTTCGAACAAATGTGCTAAGCGGGGTCTAAATGCTATATTATGCATGGGAATTTGCGCTTATGTCTTGACTTTTGGTGCGGATATTCGTGTTACTGAAGGTGGCCTTTGCGGCAATATTGCCCATCTTTGCGACCTATTTAGTTTTACACCAATCCCGCGTTGCCACATGGCTACATTAACATTGCCCCAGTTGCAGCAAGCACTCGGGCTTCAGGAGCTCAATTACGCAATTAGCACAGGCCTGGTGACAGGTTCTGTTGCTAACCGTGAGACCAAAAAGATTTTCAGCCCAGCCGATGGAACTTTCCTCGGCGAGGTTGCCATGGCCACCGAGGCTGACTATGAGGCGGTTATCACCAAAGCTCAGGAGGCATTTGTCTTATGGCGTTCGGTGCCTGCCCCGAAGCGTGGCGACATCATCAGGCAATATGGCGAGGTGCTACGCCAAAACAAGGAGGCCCTTGGGCAGCTAGTGAGCCTAGAAATGGGCAAAATCTACCAAGAAGGCCTAGGCGAAGTCCAGGAGATGATCGATATCTGTGAGTTTGCAGTAGGCCTAAGCCGTCAGCTTTATGGCTACACGATGCATAGCGAACGCCCTAGCCACCGCATGTATGACCAATACCATCCGCTAGGCATTATAGGGGTTATTTCTGCCTTTAACTTCCCTGTTGCCGTTTGGGCCTGGAACGCCGCCCTAGCAGCAGTTTGCGGTGATGTCACGGTCTGGAAACCAAGTGAAAAGACGCCCCTAACTGCTATTGCTTGTCAAAACCTTTTGCAGTCTGTCTTGCGGGACAATAATCTGCCAGAGGGGATCTTCAGCCTGATTGTTGGGCAGGCCAACATCGGCAAACTAATGGCTGCTGACAAACGAGTGCCGCTTGTTTCAGCTACAGGCTCAACCCCGATGGGCAAAGATGTCGGCGCTACTGTGGCCGCACGCCTTGGCCGCTCATTGCTTGAGCTCGGCGGAAACAATGCCGTCATCATCACACCTAATGCCAACATCGAAATGGCCATTAGGTCTACTGCGTTTGGGGCTCTTGGTACTGCTGGGCAGCGTTGCACAACAACCCGTCGCCTCATCGTCCATGCTGACGTCTATGATATGGTACGTGAGCGTTTGCTTAAAATCTATAGCAATATTCCCGTAGGTCACCCAACCTCAGCATCTACACTAGTCGGTCCGCTGATCGATCAGCTAGCTGTCAATACGTTTCGTACCGCATTAGACAATGTGGTTGCGGAAGGTGGCAAGATCTTGGCCGGTGGCCAAATCCTGACCGAAGGCGACTATGCCAAAGGTAATTATGTTTATCCTGCACTTGTGGAGGCTGACAACAGCTATGCCACTGTCCAGCACGAGACTTTTGCACCGATCTTGTACCTTCTGAAGTACAGCGGCCCAGTCGAGAACGCCATTGCTATCCAGAATGACGTTAAACAAGGGTTGTCGTCCAGCATCTTTACACTCAATATGCAAGAGGCGGAGGCCTTTTTGGCGCATTGGGGTAGTGACTGTGGCATCGCCAACGTCAATATTGGTACCTCTGGTGCTGAGATCGGTGGTGCTTTTGGAGGCGAAAAGGAAACTGGTGGCGGGCGCGAGTCTGGCTCCGATGCCTGGAAGGTCTATATGCGCCGCCAGACCAATACCATCAACTACAGCAACAACTTGCCACTGGCTCAGGGGATCAAATTTGATCTTTAATACAAGCGAATCCTGATAGGATTTTAGGTGATTCCAGCAGCACCCAGCTTTCGTCAGGAGGCTGGGTGTTGTGGTTTTAATGGCCTTATATGCCCTTGCAGATGGACCTAATTGGGTATTGTTGCTGATAATTAGTTAGTTTGCGACTGGATACGGTTATGTCTTGTGGTGCGTTTGGCTTACAGACTCCAACCAAACTCCAATAATATTGGTCTTGTATGGGCAAACAGGTGACCCAAACTCGATTGTCGAATACGAACAATGACGGCACGCAACGCCATACTATCCCTTCTGACCGCTGCCGCTATGGTGGTGGTTTTTGGTGGTTGCAACCGGACCGAGTACATCTGCTCAGCATATCAGTCCGCCTTTTTTGTTGACAAGGCCTATGCCAATCAGTTCTTCAGTACGGTTGTTGATGCCGACTCGCAGCCTTTAGTGTCGCGGGTCCTCAAGAATGAGTATCTGCTGATCAAGCCTATCAAACCCCGCAAAAAAGAGAAGGGTTGGGCCATTGTCCCGATGATCACGGTGTTCCCAGAGTCGCTCAAGGATAGCACTGGCGGTGATAGTACTCAGGTAGTGCCAGATGCCACCGAGGGTCAGTACCAAGACGATGGTGTCGAGAAGACCAACTTTCTAGAAGTTCCAGGTGAAACCCCACGCCAAAAACGCCGTCGAGAGAAAAAAGAAGCCAAAGAAAAAGAAAGGGCTGACAAGGAGAAGACCAAGGCCGTCAAGCCCAAGCAGTCTGAGCCGCCTATTGACAAAAGCAGCGGTGAGCCTGATAAGCCGTTTTAGCAGGTATTTTTTTGGCATTGCCTTGGTGGCTTAAAGCAGAAACATTCATACGGCTATCGTCAAACAGCCTAGTTAAAGCTTATTGTGGTCTTGAAAGGCACATGCGGCGAGTGGTGAGTTGTCTGTGTTTGCGTAGTTGTCGCCGATACCAAAACTAAAAACCACCCCTCAAAGAAGGGTGGCTTTCGCATATTTAAACCTGAATAAATGGTCTTGAAGCTTATTGCTTCGTGATGCTCCAGCTTTTGGCTTTGGCACCATCCTGCAAGACGGCTTATAGTATTTAGATACCCGGAGGTAGTGTGCGCATTTTAGAGTACTCTTGGCCTAAGCCTGTTGTAGGTTGAGCCTCTAGGCTCCGTACTGCATTTTTAACTTGGTAATGAATGCTTAGCTACCTTGACAGTTTGAGCGTGTAGCAAGAATAAGGTCTTGCTCATAGGTTTTCAGCATTAACCTAACCTCCAAGGGGCTGTGAGGTAGTTCTCTGAAATGGGACCCTATTTTCATGACTACACCTGACATTGAGGTATGATGTGAGCAACTTGGGGTACCAACACTGAATTTCATCGTTGTGAGGTCGTTGTTTGGTTCTAAAGCGTATGCAATTACCTGACAGTTAATCAATATTTCAATAAGTATATGTACTCAAAAAAGCCAATTGGGCCCATCAAACCACTGCTTACCGTAATGAAATACTCGTTTTTTTCGATGAAAAACTTTGACCCAGAGCAACGCTAGCATTTCACGAGCTGCGATAGAACCTCAGCTGTCCCTGCTACCACTGGCGGTCAGTACCAAGACGATTGTGCTAAGAAGACCAACTGCGAGGCGGTGCCAGATGAAACCCCAAGCCCCAAAGCCCTTCGGAAGAAGTAGGCAGCCAAGGAAATAGACAACATCGATAAGGAGCAGATCAAAAGCTCTACAGCCTAGACCATCAGCGCTAACATTCGACAAAAGCAGTGATGAGGCTAAGAAGTCTTTTTTTTTGGGGCTTTTGGGTGTCGGAGAAGCTCCGCAAGTGATTGCCGTTGGATATCTGATCACTCCTTCAACACAAAGAATCAAGAGGTACCCCTAAACAAACATAGGTAGGGGTTTAACTGAGACTCGCTGTTGCCCTAACCTCTTGATGGTATCAAGGAGAACGAAATGGTTGCAACAGATAATCTGACTTAGATTTGACGTCTATTTATAGTAACAGACCTGCAGATTAAATGAGTTAAGTAGAGCGCAGAAAATTGAGAAATAGCTGCACTTAAAGCAAACAAACCTAAGGCTAACACACTAATGAATCTCGCAGTGTGTTCAAGGGGAGTCCAGTTTACTGCCCAAGCCTTAGGTGCGGTAAAATAAGCAAATGGTGAGGTTATTTCCAATGTAATACTCCTGACTCCATGCTTAGATTTTCAATGATGACCTTTATGGAACAACATAAGTACTATGCAAACAGGTAAACTAACCTCTAACTTAAGAAGGCTAAGTAGGGACCGGCGATCATCATTAGGCACTCCGGTCTTACAAAGGGTCCGATGTTCCAACTAAAGCTACCTAGCCTTTGCAAACTTAATAAATCCAGCTCAGGAATTAGAGGTTGGGTTGCAAGGTAGACCTTTAAGGAATCACCTTAATACCTCCTAAAGTCAGGTAGGTTACGTTCTCTCCTGAGACATTATTTTTCGTTTAGTGCTCAAAGATCCTCAGGTGGTTCAGTAGATGGGTTATGGCGATTTAGCTAGTTGCGCCAGAACATGGTCTTAATGCCATCTATTGCCCTGATTGGAGCTTTTTAGGGTAGTGCTCTAGCGCTTTTATGCTCCTGCTCTGCAAATCACCCCAAAACAAAAAAAAGCCTCTCATGTTATCATGAGAGACTTTTTGTTGTCCGACTAGGACTCGAACCTAGAAAAACAGAACCAAAAACTGTTGTGTTGCCAATTACACCATCGGACAATTTGCCTACGCTAACATGGAGCTGTTACTTTCGGCGTCCGCTCTTTTGACAGTGATTGTCTGAAAGCGGATGCAAATATAGTGAGCTTCGCACACAAGGCAAGATGGGCCCAAAAAAAATCTGAAAATTTTGCGGACTAGCCCCTGATTTTCTCCGAAAGCTCCATCGCAGCCTCTATAGCCTTGTCCATGTTGTAGTATTCCCACTCACCAAACCGGCCAAGGTAGTGCAGACCGATGGCTGCACTTTTGGTTTTGATGTCGGCCAAGCGGGCACGGGTGTATTCGTCCTGGATGATGTAGCTATTGGCTTCGTAGTTGTGGGCAATTGGGGTCAGGTTGCCGGGTAGCAATGCTAGCTGAGGGGCGATGTCGTCATAGTTATGGGTGCCGCTAAACTCGACCACACAAGTACTACGCTGATGGCCACGATTGTTGCTTGGCGCAAAGTTGCCAGTGTAAATTATGCGGTGTGCCTTCACCTTTGTTTCAGGAAGGTAGAGCCAGCTGAGGTCGGTTGGGTCGGTTTCGCAGAAGATGTTGGTGGTGGCATTGCTGCGCAGTTTGGTCACACCTGCCAATGCTTCAGCTACGGTCGGTGCGCCAGTAATCTGGGCGCCTAGTTGGCGGATGTCCCCGGTCCAGACGATTTCGTCAAACTGATCGACTCCGTTGACGAGCCATCCGTCGGCCTTGCGCTCAAGTGTATTGACGGAATAGTTGGTTTTGATGTTTAGTCCCTCGGCCAAACGGTCAACAATAAATTGCGATCCGTTCTCTTTGGCGTAGTAGAAAGTGGCATGGACCATTTCGCCTTCCTCCTCTTTGCTGATGTTACTTAGCAGCATTTGTTTGAGGTTCGGCATCGGGAGTTTTCCATCTAGCCAAGCAAGGGGCACGGTGCTCAGATCCAGATTCCAGATCTTGCTATTGTAAGGCTTAAAGTAGAGGTTATAGAGCGTCTCGCCAAAGTTGCCACGCAAGAACGCTTCGAAGTGCGGGTAATCCTCTGGCTTTTTTGTGTTGCCTTGGTTGGCCAGCATATCGTCTAGGATGGCTGATACGGTTGCTTTGGGCAGTTGCCATAGGAAGTTCTCGAGGGGGTATCCGATTAGCTTGTCATCCATCAGGATTGCTGCTTTCCGTTTGGCCTTCAGGAACTCGGTTTCCTGGTCAAACTGTCCCCAGAACCAGTCCAGAACAGCCTTGTTTTTACTATTGAAAACATGGCCACCAACACGATGGAACAGGCTATCGTGCTCACGTGTGCATTTGACTAATCCACCAGGGCGATCAGCGCGTTCTAACATCGTGACATTCGCAAACTGACTGATCATCCGGGCTGCCGAAAGGCCCGAGATGCCAGCACCTACTACCGCAATATTCTTCATGCTGCAAAAGTACTGATCAAATCCTAGAATTTGAGGGCTTAACAACCCAGGCTTTGGTCAATACTCAAGGCTGAAGTAGGGCCTGAGTCGCTCAATTTCCTTCGGAGTCAAGGCCTTGGCACGCAGGACCTCGTCCCAAGATTTATACGGCCCATACTGCGCTCGGTAGGCACACAATAGCTTAGCTTGTTTGTAGTTTAGGTAGGGGTGTTGACGCAGTTGTGACTCGACCGCTCGGTTAAGGAAAAGACGGCTGGGCTGGCTGCCTTCGGGGATCAGTCCATATTGTTTTAGTGCCTGGACCTGCTCTGTTGATAGGCCCCAAACCTCTTGATATTGGGCGGTATCCACAAACCCACCTAACCGTTGCCGATAGGCCCAAACACGTTTAGCGGTAGCAATACCAATGGTAGGCCAAGTATTCAGGATGGTTGTATCTGCCTCATTGATGTCGCTGGGCAGAAGGGTAGGGCGTTGCGGATAGAGTGGTATTCGATTGGCGTAGCTGCGACGGGGCAGACTGTCTGGGAGGATATTGTAAGGCTGGATGCTTGCCAACAACACCGAGTCGATGCCGTAAAGGCGACCTAGGTGTTTTTTGATCCTGAAAACACCTTTATGACGACGGTAGCTTAGCAGGCGGTGGGCTAGTCGTGGGTCGAAACCGAGGTCCAACAAACCAGCCGAGTCCTCAGTGTTAGGGTCAAAAGGATGGAGGCGAAGCGGGTGGATGCTCTCCTGCTCGGTGGTATCAGGTTCCAAAAGGGCATTGAGGCTATCGATTTTGCCCCAATCTGCCTTGCCTGGCGTCGCTTGACGTGGTATAAATGTGGTGATCAGGGCCCAAAGACCCCATGCCACCATGCTAATCAGGAGGAAAAGCAGCACCCCTCTGCGCTCGCGGGCGGACATTCCGAGATAAGGGCGTGGATGCTCCATCATGCAGGGTGGGTTGGTTGGTTCGGGCTTTTGTTAAGGTCCTGTGGCCAGACAAACATAGCAACCAAGGGTCAATAAAGCAGGATTTCTGGCCTTAAGATATCCCTTCTCTCTGGGATATGTGACTTGGTCCGAAAATGAAAAAATGGGCCAGATGACGCTAGGTTTTGATGAAATGTGAACAAAAGACGCCATTTGTCAAGTTTTTGGGCCGTTAGGATGGCAATCTGGCCCGCTGATGTATGGTATTGTTGGTTCCTTAATGTATCATTGCAGATACAGTGAAAAGTCATCAGTAACTAAAAACCAAATTCACACTAATGGATAAGTTGTTATGGATTGCTCCGGCCCTAGGAGTTCTTTCCATCTTATATGTCTTCTGGCGATCGGCTTGGGTCACCAAGCACGACATGGGCTCAGACAAAATGAAAGAGATTGCAGGATACATCGCCGAAGGAGCCATGGCATTCCTGAAAGCTGAGTACCGCGTATTGGCCATTTTCGTCGCGGTGGCGAGCGTTGCCCTTTATGCCCTTTCACTTACGAATCCGGATAGCCATCCGTTGATAGTGTTGGCTTTTGTTATAGGTGCGGCCTTTTCGGGTCTTGCTGGCTTCATCGGGATGCGTATTGCGACTGCCGCAAACGTCCGGACCGCACAAGCCGCCCGCACTAGCCTATCTAAAGCACTGGACATCTCGTTTGCAGGTGGCTCGGTGATGGGTATGGGTGTGGTTGGCCTTGCGCTGATCGGCCTTGGAGGCTTATTTATTCTGTTCCTGAAGGTTTTTAACCCAGAGATGGCCAATGACGGCTCCATGGTCAAAACCCTAGAAGTTCTAACCGGCTTTTCGCTCGGTGCCGAAAGTATTGCTTTGTTCGCCCGTGTGGGTGGGGGTATCTATACCAAAGCTGCTGACGTAGGTGCCGACCTTGTCGGCAAAGTAGAAGCAGGAATCCCTGAGGATGATCCTAGGAACCCAGCCGTTATTGCTGACAACGTTGGTGATAACGTTGGTGACGTTGCAGGTATGGGCGCTGACCTTTTTGGGTCTTTCGTCGCAACGATCCTAGCCACAATGGTCCTTGGTCATGAGATCACCGTAAAGGGTTCGCCAAACGATATTTCAGCCATTGTGCTACCATTGTTGATTGCGGCTGCTGGGGTAATCTTCAGTGTGATTGCATTCTTTATGGTCCGTGTCAAAGAAGGTGGTGATCCACAGGCGGCCCTTAATGTGGGCAACTACGCTGCAGTTATCCTTACGGCTGGCGCCTCCTACTTTATTATTGATAAAGTGTTGCCTCCAACGTTCCAACTTGGTGGTATGGACTACCATCCGATCAATGTGTTCTATGCCGTTGTCGTAGGCCTTGTTGTCGGAACCCTAGTATCATTGGTTACTGAGTATTACTGCTCTATGGGCAAGCCGCCTGTGCTGAGCATCATTCGTCAGTCAAGCACAGGTGCTGCGACTAACATCATTGCTGGCCTTGGTGTCGGTATGATGAGCACTGCCTTGCCGATCCTGATCCTTGCGGCTGGTATCGTTGTATCGTACCAAATGGCTGGTCTATATGGTGTTGCCATTGCGGCAGCCGGTATGATGGCCACCACTGGTATGCAACTCGCGATTGATGCCTTTGGGCCGATTGCGGATAACGCTGGTGGTATTGCCGAAATGAGCGGTTTGCCGAAAGAAGTGCGTGCCAATACAGACGTCCTAGATGCAGTAGGTAACACCACAGCTGCTATCGGCAAAGGTTTTGCGATTGCCTCTGCTGCCTTGACCTCGCTAGCTCTGTTTGCTGCCTTCATGAAGATCACTGGCCTGACCGTCATCGATATTAGCGATGCAAAAGTTTTGGCTGGGTTGTTTGTCGGCGGTATGATTCCGTTTGTGTTTAGCTCCTTGGCGATGAATGCTGTCGGACGTGCCGCCATGAAAATGGTAGAGGAAGTCCGTCGTCAGTTCCGCGAAATCAAAGGCCTGAAAGAAGGTCACCCAGATGCCAAAGCCGATTATGGTAAGTGTATCGAGATCAGCACCCAAGCTGCTATCCGTGAGATGATCATGCCAGGTGCATTGGCCCTATTGGTACCGGTAGCTGTTGGTTTCTTGTTCGGTCCATCCGTTTTGGGTGGTGTGCTTGCAGGTGTTACTGTGGCAGGTGTCCTGATGGCTATCTTCCAGTCTAACGCTGGTGGTGCTTGGGATAACGCCAAAAAATCATTTGAGAAAGGTGTTGAGATCAATGGTCAGATTTTCTACAAAGGATCTGATCCGCACAAAGCCTCTGTAACAGGTGATACCGTAGGTGATCCGTTTAAGGATACATCTGGTCCGTCAATGAACATCCTGATCAAACTTATGTCGATCGTGGCATTGGTTATCGGGCCTGCCTTGCACCAACTTTATCCACCAGATGCGGGTGGTATCGCTAAACAAGAAAATGCAGTTCAATCTGCTGCGCTCAACGGTACCTCTATAGCCGTTGGTGAGGAGTCACAAGGTGCAGAGATCAAAGGCCTTGCAGGATCATGGGTGCTAGACGAAAGCCACAGCTTCGTGGATTTTGGTATCCGCCATATCCTGAGCGATGCTAAAGGTTCTTTCACCAAAGTAACTGGTACTGCTGAGCTGAGCGACAATCTTGCTGACTGCAAACTCAATATCAGCATCGATGTCAATAGCATCAACACCAGCAATGCTGACCGTGATGCCCACCTCAAAGGCCCTGACTTTTTCGATGCAGGTACTTATCCAACAATTACCCTAGTGGTTGATCGGTTCGAAGGCACGACTGGGTCTTATGTCGCTTGTGGCAAACTGACCGCCAAACACAAAACCCTAGAAGTCCGTATCCCGATCACCTACCTTGGTCAACAAGAGATGGAGTTCGAGCCTGGTAAAATGACTAGTGTGGCTGCCTTTAAAGGTGTTTTCAAGATCAAACGTAGTGATTTTGGCATCGGCACCGCTGGCGGTATCGTCGGAGATGATGTCAACATCACGTTCACGACCGAGCTAAACAAAGCTAAATAAGCCCTTAGCTAGATCTTAATTGACCTAATAAGCGCCTGATCGGACCTAGAGTCTGGTCAGGCGCTTTGGTTTTTGTAGCGAGGGTTCTGACTCTTAACAGAGGTCAGGTATTGTGCTAGCAACTCCTAGACAAAATCGGGGTATGATCCTTGTACTGGTATCATCTTTCCATGCCATGTTGGTCTTTAACCAGATTGATGCGGCAAATCTCCACGATACATTAGGGTACATGAAGTTATTGAAAGTAGCCAGCACCATCGTTGTGCTGGCATTGATGAGCTTTGGTGCTATGGCCCAGTCAACAAGTCCTAATCCAGAGCAAGAATTCCGGCAAAAGTGGGAAGCCCTAGATATGAGATTGCAGTTGCAGGATAGCCTCACCCTCGACATGCGCAAACGGAGCAATGGGTTCCACCACCAGATCAAGGCATCGTTTGGGTGGTTTGGCCTAAGCACAGCAGCCAATATCTTAGGCTGGGCTGCAACTCGTATATGGGTAGGGGACCAAGTGGCGACGGGTAACACCATCTCAACCATCTTCTACGGGGCTGGTATAGGCCTAGGTGTGGCAGGCGGCGTAACATTTGCGGACTCACCTAGGTGGTTCAATCAGGACAAAAAATACCTGCCGCTGGATCGTTATCCACTATTAGATAGATAGTGGTTGTGCTACTGGCTCGGCCCCAGTACAGCCAAAGGGCAGGGTCTTGTAGTCGGTGCCGTTGTAACTAATTGCCTTAGGTTTGGGGGGCAACTTCGCCTCTTTTTTGGCTTTATTTTTACCCAATTTAAGTTTGCCCTCCTTGACCATCACGATCATGTAGATACCCATGATGACGATCACCAGGATAAAGAAGCCGATATAAGTCAGGATGATGGTAACAATACTCTGGAAGATACCTAAGGCAAGCGAACTTGGGCGGTAGAACGAAATAAAGGCAAAAATGGAGTAGCCAAGAGACAACGCTGCAGTGAAGCTAATCGTCCAGCCATTGGTTAGGCCAAAGACCGAAAAGATGAACCAGAAGGGCATCACGAGCCAGTTCTGCATGCCGTACACAAAACACATGAAGATGAATTGCTCGGCCATATTGTACTTCCCTCTTTTGAAGATCAACCATCCAAAAAAGGTAGAGAAAGGCACAAAAATCAGCATCCAGACCTGCATGTAGTCCAACATGTTGGTGTAGATGCCGTCACTAAACTTCTTAAGTTCTGGGTCTTGGGCTTGGGTAGAGCCATCGGCCATGCCGTCTGACATACCAGCCATGAACTCAGTCATCATGCCAGTGTTGACCATCAACAGGGTGATCAAGGATACCGCAATCAGCATGAACTTGACGGGGTCAGTATAGCGAGAGCGTTTGCCCTGCAGGTACTCACGTGTGACTTTACCGGGGTTGACAAATAGTTCCCAAATCGTGTGCGGGATGCCGTGGTCTAGGTCAAGATAACGCTCGAAAAAGCGAGACGTAAAGCTGCGCCAAGTGATACGTTTGGGCACGGGCTGCCCACACTCATAACAATAAGGACCTACGAGCATCGCATCGCAATTGGGGCAATAACTACTAGTAGGATTCGGGATCATGGACGTTGATGGGGCTACCAACTAGGATGGGACCTGGCTGGAATAATGGACTGCAAGTAGCAAACCTAACCCAGTTTGGGCTGGAGCGTAGGGGCTAAAATAGTATTCATGAGCGCAGAATCCCAACCACACCCCAGAAATCAACAGGGATCAAGTATAGAAAGCCATGTTCGATGGCCGAAATAGCCTAATGCGCAAACCGAGCTAGGACACGGGCCACATCCTCTGGCGTATCAATGCCATGGCTATCATCGGTCGTGATGGCAGTCCGGATGCGGTAACCATGCTCTAGCCAGCGGAGTTGCTCAAGGCTTTCGGCGCGCTCCAACACACCAACGGGTAGCTTGGTGATGGCAGCAAGCAGGTCGGTGCGGTAGGCATAGATGCCGATATGTTTGTAGTACTCGTGGTGCTTGAGCCAATCAGCTTGGTCGGGCACATTGCGCAGCATCGGTATGGGCAGGCGGCTAAAAAGCAATGCATGACCATCGACCCCAAGGGCTACTTTGGCAGTGGTAGGTGCTACCAGATCTGCATAGTCTGTCAGGGGCTTGACCAAGGTTGCTAACTCCGTGGTACGATCTTGACATAGGGCGGCTAGGCAGTCAATTGTTGCCGGACTGATGAATGGCTCATCCCCTTGAATATTGATTACAAAATCAAAGGGCTTGCCATAGTTTTGATAGGCCTCATAACATCGATCGGTACCGCTGGGGTGCTCGGTGCTGGTCATCACGTAGGGGATGTCATGAGCCTTTAGGTGCTCGGCAATGCGCTCATCATCAGTGGCTACAACAACGTCCGTCAACAAAGTAGCAGCCTTGCACTGGGCATACACCCGCTGGATCATGGTTTGGCCCGCTAGGTCGATC
>CANHWS010000052.1 GCA_947464365.1 Cytophagaceae bacterium
CAGATCAGCCAAGCCCTCCTCGCCAGCCTAGACGAAATGGGTGTCCAGATCGATACCGACCGTGAGCTTGAACTTGTCGATGGTGGTACCCTAGTCATTAACTATGAGGCGCTTAGGCCGGATGGCGAAAGGCATACCAAGTTCAGGCGGTTTGGAATCAAGCTACTGCCTCCCAAGTTTGTCGTAGAGGAGTTTGGTAAGGACCAGGATCTTGACTTCATAATGGTAGGAAGGCAAATCCGGGACGACCTGAAACAAGGCCTTAGGAATGCGCACAGCCCCTATCTTGACCTAGGGACAGATGAGTTATTCCTAGCATTACCAGATCTTAGGCTATGGCTCAATTCGAAACCCAAAGTTAAGAAACAGCCCCTTGTTGAGACTGAGCGCCTCCCATCAGGTACGGATCTAAGATTGTTCATGGTCATTCTATCAGACCCACCTCATACCTTATCACTGCCATTGCGGAATTTGGCACTCTTGGCTGGTATTAGCCTAGGCAGCACTAGCAATGGCCTCCGGCAACACCAAAAGTTTGTTGGGTTGCTAAAGGTTATCCCAGAAGGTGAGCAAGTCCGAATGTCCGAACTACTACCGAGCATCAAGTCTTTTGCCATTGCTTACAACAAATGGTTTAGGTCAGAGTCTGAGCCAATAAACCGATTTGACCGCAAGACAGACGAACTGCCAGACAACACACAAGATTACTGCTTCAGTGGTGGCGCCATGGCGCAAGAGTTAGGTTTGGACATCTACAGCCCTGAACTTATCATTTATACCAGCAAGACCCTGAGCGAGACCATGCGATTGTTCAAACTGGTACCCTCTACCACTGGAATGGCAAGGGTTTTTTTCAGACATTGGAAACCAGAGATCGACCAATCTGCGGTATTAGGCAATTCTCTGCGCCTGGCACCATGGTTAGTCTTCTTTGCTGACTTGTTAGCTAGTGAAGATGTAAGGGTACAAGGGTTGTTTGAGGCAGGGGTGGAGAGGTATATTGAAATGCTATCAAAACAAAAACCCCATCAACTACAATATATTTAATCTCATAAAATGGTAGATGAAAAACAAAACGACAAGAAACCCAATTAAAAACTTTAAACAGCCACTGAATCCACAACCAGTTGTTTCAGGATAGGTCGTTTCTTTGGGAATTATTTTTACTGGTTTAAATAATAAAGATTGGTCTGTATTGTTTTTGATATTTTTATTTGACTTACGCCTCTTTGGATATCCTGGCTCTAGATCATTTAATATGCATCGCCATTCTTCAATCTTCCCATCAAGGTTCTTATGGGTATTTGCAGCACTAGTCGATGGTAGTAAATAGTAAGCCTTATCCCTATGAGATCATTGCATGAGATAGGATTCATTATACGCCTTTTGACCCGCAAAGTACACTGACTTAATGTAAGGATACTGTTTGAAGAACGAATTAAAATCATTTAATGCACCTTCTTTGATTTTTGCGTCTAAGCTACCTTCTCTTTCAGCCTGATGAAGCACATCCCAAATGGCGATTCCTTTGCTTCTTAAAAAGGACACCTTTTCCTCATAGTAGTTCGGAACAGGTTGCTCATAAAGCCCAAAAATAATCTTCCAGAACTGATTTCCTGGATTTGCATAGTATTGCTGCCGCTCAATCGATACCATTCCTGGTAAGGAGCCAAGGATCAATATCCTACTATTCTTATCCACAATAGGGGGCAGTCCAGTTTTCATTTCTTTTTGAGTTGTGCGGAAAGGTAGGACAAACCTAGATGTTAAATTCGGGTTTGCCAACACTTGCCCCCCCCACCAAAAAAGCACCACCTCTCGGCAGTGCTTTCCTCAATCATAATGTCGTAGGTACTAGTGGTTTATTGGCTGTTGCAAAAGCCGGGTACTATTTCACGCGTTCGAAGGTGGCAGTGCGGCCAAAGAGGCTGATGCCGATAAAGCCTCGGGCCATCATTACGGCGCCATTCTGCTCTAGCCAAAGTTTGCAGTCATACGTTTTGCCATTGTTAGGGTCATAGATGGTCCCATCGGTCCACTCGCCAGATTTGGCATCATAGCCGAAGTTTTCAAAGATATTGGCACCGATTACATCACGGTTGCGTAAGGCTGGGTCGGGGTTTTGGTCATCCTTGCGGGCCTTCTTGCCACTGAGGACCTTGCCAAAATACTTGGTGCCCTGTTTATAGATCTGGATTTTGCCATCCTTATCGGGCGAAAAATAAGTCCCAACAATACGGTCGGCGGGGCTGGTGGTCTGGGCAAAAGCCCATGGCCCAATGAGGAAGAAAACGAAGGTAGCGACGGCGCTTAGTAGTTGTTTCATAAGCTATTGCTTGGCTTGGTGGACAAAGGTGGATCGAGGTGCAGAGGGTGGAGAAAAGAGAGGGAGATATAATTTATGTGTTTATCTTCAGGGAATGGTGGCCAAGCTATCCAATGTTTAGCCTAGCCGTGCGGCCAGCATGGCCTCCAAAGGCTATAAGATGTCAGCAGCGGCTGGTTTGGTTTTCGGCACAATAGCAGGCGGAATCAACTTATAGAGGACTGGGGTCACTACCCTACTGAGCAAGGTACTGCTGATCAAGCCACCGATCAACACAATAGCCAATGGTGAGATCAGCGGATTGGTACTGAGTGCGATCGGCATCAGGCCACCAATAGCAGTCAAGGAAGTCAGGATGATAGGCAAGAACCGTATCTCACCCGATTTGCGGATAGCCTCTTCTAGTTCCATACCCTCTTCGCGCAATTGGTTGGTGAAATCCACGAGCAAGATAGAGTTTTTAACCTCAATCCCAGCCAAGGCGATCAACCCAATGATGGCCACAAAAGAAAGCGGATTACCACTAATCAGCAGAGCCGAAACAGCACCAACTACCCCTAGCGGAATAACAGAAAGCACAATCAGCGTACTTTTGAAGGTGCCAAACTCCAGGATCAGGACGGCAATAAACATAAAGACCGTGATGATCAGGATGGTACCTAGCCCACCAAAAGACTTCTCGCGGCTCTCTACCTCGCCACCCATTTTGTAGGTATAGCCGTTCGGCAGTTTCGTTTTGTCCATCTGCTGGATGACGTCGTTAATCACATCATTCACCATCGAGCCCTTATCCACAAAGGCCCTAATGGCAACCATCCTGACCTTGTTGATATGGCTAATGGTCAGTGGCGATGACTCTAGCCCAAGGCTGGCCACTTGACTGATCGGGATGGCTACACCTTGCACATTGTTAACATATAGGTTGTCAAAGGCTTTGAGTGTGGCATGCTCTGCCTTCGGGGTGCCGACCAAGAGGTCATATTCATCCCCATCTGCTGAGTTATAGACCCCAACATTGAGGCCCGCAATCGCAAGACGGACAGTGCGGTCAATTTCGGCAATCGGTACACCTAGCAGACTGGCCTTAGGTTTGTCAATCGATAGTTTGATGTCCGACTTGAGGTTAGAAACCGGATTGGTGACATAAATAGCGCCCTTGGTGGCCTTCAACATCTGCTCTACCCTGAGGGCCTGGGCGCGCAAGGTGTCAAGATTGTCGCCAAAGACCCGCACTTCGACGGGGGCTAGGACGGGTGGGCCTTGCTCAAAGTTCTTGACCTCGATCTTGACGCCTGCTATCTGGTTAAACTCTTTCCGGAGCTGCTCGATGAGGTTGAGCTTTTCGGTATTGTTGGTGTTGGGCTGCAACTGGACAAAGATCTGGGCAAAGTCGGCCTTTTCGTTGGCGGGAATTTCGTTGTAATAGATCCGGGGATTACCCTTGCCGACATTGGTCGCATAGTAGGCCACTTGTGGCAGCTTGGCTAGGCGTTGCTCCACCTCCTGCGCTAGTTTGTTGGTTTGGCTCAGGTTGGTCTGGATCGGTGCGTTGATGTTGATCAAGAACTGTGGCTTTTCGGAGGCAGGGAACAAACTAAACCCAATGATCGGGAACAAGGTCAAGGAGGCACCGAAGATGGCACCGGCTACTAACAAGGTGATTACCGGGTGCTTTAGGGCCTTATCCAAGAATGGGGCATAAGTGGTATGGATACCTTTCTGCAAAGCACGCAAGAAGATATTGCCTTGGGTGTGGCCTGCATGCTCTTTCAGGATTCTGCTGCTCAGGAATGGGATAATCGTGAGCGACACCAACATCGAGGCAAGCACGCAGGTAATCACACCCATCGGCAATGACCGGATAAAATCACCTGCGGCCTCTGGCAAGAACAATAGGGGCATAAAGGCGATACAAAGCGTCACAGTGCAACCCAAGACCGCTAGACCGATCTGTTTGGTGGCCAAGATTGTGGCATCTAGCCTGCTATAACCATCCCGCAGCCAGCGCTCGATGTTTTCCACCACAACGATGCTATCATCCACCAGCAGCCCTAGGGCAACCACGAGCCCCACAATACTCAACTGGTTGAGGGTATAGCCTAGCAGATTCAGCAGTACCAAACCAATCGACAACGAAAGGGGGATCGAGATCATGACAACCAGGGCAGCCCGGCCACCTAGCGGTAGCAACGTCACCGCCACTAGCAGGATCGCAATCACAAAGTCCATTCCGAGGCCTGAGAGGCGGTTGTTGACATTGACAGCTTGGTCAAAATGTTGGACCAATTCGATGTTAGCTGGTAGGGTTTTCTGGTAGTCAGCCAAGGTGGCTAGGTAGCGTTTCTGGACCTCAGAGATATTGTTGCCAGGTTTGAGGGCTGCAGTCACAAACACACACCGGTGCCCATTGAGGCGGGTAATATATTTGGTCTCGGCAAAGGTCGGGGTGATGGTTGCGATGTCACGTAGATGAACATTTTTGCCACCTGCCGAATAGACCAAGGTATTGGCGATCTCTTCTTCGGACTTGTAATTGCCACTGGTTTTGATGTTAAAGCTGCGCTCCCCAGCCTCGACCTGACCACCCGGGATGTTGGCTAGTTCGCTCTTGAGGTTCTGGAGCACAGCATTGATCGGTACCCGAATGGCTGCCATTTTCTCAAGCTGTAGGTCGATCTTGATCGTAAGCTCTGGCAGGCCATGGATTTCGACCTTTTTGAGCTCCTTAAACTTCTCGAGCTGCTCTTGCAGGCGTTCGGCCTCTTTGCGGATGACTTGCCGCCCAGCATTTTCGGACACCAATGCCATTTGGAGGATATTGACATTGCTCGGCGTGATCTTCTGGACCTCTAGGCTGTAAATGTCTTCTGGCAGGTCTGGCCTCAGACTGTTGACCTCCCGTATCAGCTCTTGGTACTTGGCCTCGACGTCGCTTTCGTATTTGTACTCGACTGTCAGGACCGCTACACCGTCATTGATGTTGGTCTTGATGGTCTCGACATCTTCGAGCTCGGAGATTTTCTTTTCAATCGGATCCACGACGAGCTCTTCCATATCCTTAGGGCTGGCCCCAGGATATACAACTACAATCGGGAACTGGGGCGAACTCAACTCGGGGTCCTCCGAGCGGGGCATATTGAGGAGCGTCGTGATCCCCAGTGCCATAATCATCAGGAAGATGACAAGGGTAAACTGGTAATTCTTGACGGCATATTCAGAGATATTCATATCTATCGTCGGGTCAGTGGTCGTGTCAATGGGTGAGGTAGAGGCATGACATGGGGTCCTATGGATTGGCTTATCGCATAGCAAAGCCAATCAGGTTACAGTATGTCGCTGCCTGAGGGAGGTATTGATTGTTAGATCAAGGGATGTAAGTGGTGTGTGAGGCAATCAGGACCTTATTTGCTGATCGAGATCGCAGACCCATCGGTGAGGTAGGCACTACCCTGCACAATGACCAGGTCATCAGGCTTGATACCGCTGGTGATCTGGACCGTGTTACCATCCAACTGGCCCACGCCGACCTCTACCTTAGTAGCAGTTTTGCCACCGTCACGAGACACAAAGACGAAGCCTGTCCCGCCATTGCCGTCTAGCAATGCTTGATATGGCAACGCATAGGCTTGGGTGGTTTGCGATGGATAGATCTCGGCCCGACCAAACAATCCGGCGGCAAGTTTAGCAGGTGCATTGCTCGTGATTTTGAGCTCGACTGGCAGAACACCTGTAGCAGGGTCGGCTTGCTCGGCCTTTTGGCTGATGACGGCCTCGAATATGGCATCTGGCACAGCATCAATCGTGATTTTGGCTTTATCGCCTACCTTCACCAAGCCCCAGTCCTTGTCACTAAGGCCCACTTTCAAGATCCAGTTGGACTGGTTGGCACCATTGGTCTGGATCACCGGTGCACCTACAGACACTATTTGGCCAGGGTTCACAAATTTGCGTAGTACAAACCCATTACCTGTCGCCCTGATCTGGGCATATTGGGCGTTGAAGGTGGCTGCACTCAGCTGTTGCTGTAGGACCTCTAGCTGGGTTTTGGCATTCTGGAGTTGCTCGAGCGTCACGACTGAATCCTTGAATAAGGCCTCTGCACGCTTTAGGTCACGCTCAGCCTTCTGGAGGCCTAGGCGCGCTTGCTGCACTTGGCTATTGATCTCGGTCTGGTCTAGGGTGGCCAATAGCTGCCCTTGGCGGATTGGGTCGCCTTCCTTGACCAATACCTGGCTGACGATGCCCCCGATCTTGAACGACAGGACCGACTCGTCATTGGTCGTGAACTGGCCAGAGCCCGTAACTATCCGCTCCAATGTGATCGGCTGAAACTGCTGCACCTTGACCGGTATTGGGGCAGAGGAGGTGGCGGTAGCGCTGGCCTGCTGGGTTGACTTGGCTGGTTCGGTGGCCTTGCTGCCACAGCTGCTGAGCCCTACTAGGACCATTAAGGTCGTGAGGGTTAGCAGTATATTGGTTTGGTTAGCGTTCATGACCTTACTTGGGGGGAAGAAATGACTTTGAGGAGAGGGATAGATTGTGAGTTGGTTGATCAAGTTTTGTGATCAAGCCATAGGCTAACGCGTTTGCAGTGGATAGGTGGCCGTTTCACGCTCCCAAACCGCCATTGCCTGCAGCACACGGTAGGTCATGATGCTGAGGTTAGTGTTGGCGGCCGTAAGCTGGGTGCGGGCATCTAGGTATTCTATCAGGCTGTTGGTACCCTCTCGATAAGCCCGCTCAAGCAGGTCGAAATAGGTAGTAGCGCTTTGCTGTTGCCGTTGTGCTGCTTGGTAAGACGCCCATGCAGATCCAACATTAGACAGAGCCACTTGTGCACCTAGCTCGATGGCCTGGGTCTGTTGTTTTTGCTGAAGTTGCGCCAGGCCAAGCTCCAGTTGGTTTTTGGCAATCTTGAGGCGGTTGCGGTTGGCGTTCCAGACCGGCATATCAAGCGTGAGGCCAAAGAGCACGTAAGGACTGCGGGCATCCACCCGTAGGCCATTGGCAGACTGGTTACCGAGATCCAAGAAGGTATTGACCCTTGGGTACCAATAGGTCTCAGAAAGTTTGGTCAGGTTTTGGTTGATATCGACACCTAATTGTAACTGCTTTAACTCCGACCTATGGCTAATGCTTGGGGTCTGATTAGGGGATAGCTGTGCCACTTTGCTGAGCTCAGCATCGGTGTCATAGTTTGTCGGGATGGCTGTATTAGCTGGCCGGTTCAACAAAAAGTTGAGGTAACGGCGGGCGTTGTCTGTTTGGTTGCGGGCGTCAATCAGTTGGGATTGAATGCGCTCTTGCTCAGCCTTAATCCTTGCCAAAACAGCTGGGACACTTTTGCCATTCCGGACCAAGCTTTGGCTGATCTCGAGGCTCTTGGTCAGGAGGGCAAAGGCACTTTCGTAGGTCTGGATAGCGCTATTGGCCGTGAGGTAGTTGTAATAGGCCACCTTGATGTTCTTGACCAACTCCCGCTCATAGATTTCAACCTCAAATGTGCGGAGCTGTAGCTGTTGGGTCTGGATGTCCTTGTTGTAGTAGAGGTCCGGGTTGACTAAAGGCATTGAAGTCCGGATATGGGCATCATATTGGTCCTGAGGGAAAAACGATGTCCTTACGTTTTCGATCTGGGGGAAACTTCGGCTTTGGGTTACTTGATTGAGCGTGCTGTAAACAGGATTGAGTAGGTCCCCAACAGGAAGGTCGATATACCGACCACCAACGCCACTAGTGTATCCTACATTGAAGTTAACCGATGGCAGAAACAAACGTTGGGCATCCTGCAGCGTATTGAGGGCCTTGCTAAGCTCCACTTGGCGCTGTTGGAGGACCAGATTGGTCTTGCGTCCTTCATCAACAAGCTGGTCCAGCACGGTGGTGGTGGGCAGCATAGCCTTTGCTGCTGGGGTGATTGCTGCTTTGGTCGATCCTGATCCAACAAGAGTTGATTCCTTTGGCTTTTGCCTTGAGGTATCTACATCGCCGTCGGTTGAGGAGAGGCTTGCTTTGCTGGGATTAGCCGCTGAAGATGACAGGACTGAAGCAGGGCTCAGGTAGCTAAGGCCTGCGGCATGCAGCGGCATCAGGTGGGTTTGCCGATGTGCTACCATTATTTGGTCAGAGCTACGTTTTGGCGCCCCATTTTGGCTCCGGACCTGAGCCCGCGACACAAAGCTGACCAAAACTAAGGCCAGCATTGGCATGATTAGGATAGACCAATCGGAGGCCCAGAATGCGGCTGAAGCAGTATGGGCCTTATTGGCAGAAAGTGAGGATATTTTCATCGTTAATTTAGTTAACAACGTTAAGTAGCGAGGTAAATTTTTTTAGGCTTTTGATGCCTTATCGATCCGATACGATTTAAGCATGAGGTTCACTTGCTCGAAGGCCAAGGTGGCAATATGTGGTTTGAGATGCTCTGAGATGACCTTGTTGCAGCGTTTCTGGATCTGCAAACTGGCTATGCCATGGATTGAGGCCCAGATGGTAAATGCCAAGACCTCAGCACTTTCGGCCCAGATGATGCGGGCATCAATGCAAGCCTGAACATTCTGGACCAAGGAGGCGAATGCAGCATTGCCCTCCATCCATTCCAAATCCTCTGGGAGGGCCTCCATTGTGCCGGGTTGTAGGAACATCAGGTCATACAGCTCGGGGTTCTGGAACGCAAAATCAAGGTAATAGCGCCCCTGAAGCAATAATCGCTCAAAGTGATCCGCGACTTGCTGCAAAGGCCCAAAGTGATGGAACATCAGCTTAAAACCCTCCTGATGAATGGCATGGAACAGGGCAGCTTTGTCCTTAAAGTAGAGGTAGATGGTCGTCGGGCTGTACTCGATCTTGTCAGCAATGGCACGGATGGAGGTGTTGTCAAAGCCCTTTTGCAAAAAGACCTCCACTGCCGCAGCAAGGATCAAAGCCCTCAGCTCCTCTTTTTCCCGCTCTTTCCTGTCGTTGACGCCCATTGTGTTAGATTAACGACACAAACGTACTGAACACTGTTCAACAAAACAAACCTGTTAAGGAAAGTTTCGGATGGGCGGTGGGTTTGGGGGTTTGGGTGGTGCGTGTTTTCTTGTTTGAGCCTTTAAACAGTTTCAAATACTGATGGATAGTCCCCCATAAAACCACCAAAGCCACCCATAAGGTGGCTTTGGCAGGTTAATATCAATACCCCTCCGGTGCAAAAAACGTACTAAACGTATCCCCTCTTAGTCCTAGTCGGATGGTTTCGAGTGGGATGACTTCTGCAGGGGCGATGTTGCCGAGGTTGACATTGGTGCCTAGTAACTTTATGAAGAACACCTGCTGGGCCTTAATGGGTGCCTCCCAAATGATTTTTTCGAACGGGACTTGGGTCAGGATTTCATCAACAAGGCCTTCGCGCACTTCGCCAGTGCTGCGGAAGAGCCCAACATTGCCGCCTTCGCGGGCCTCGCCGATGACTTTCCAGGCGCCAGCGTTAAGCTCGTCGTTCATGAGCTTGATCCACTTATAGGGTGGGATAATCTTCTCGGCATCTTTGCTGCCAACTTCGCTCAGGACGGTAACCTTTTTGGCAAGGGTTTCGATGTATTTACACTTGACGGCATGGTCCAGCGTGATCGAGCCATCAGAGACCTCGGCATAACGGAGTCCCAATCGATCGATCAGGTCAACATAATCTTGGAACTGACCACGGACAATAAAGGCCTCGAGCAGGGTGCCGCCGAGATAAACATTGACACCCGCATCATGATAAACTTTGATTTTGGCCTCGAGATTAGGGGTGAGATAGCTGGTGGCCCATCCTAGTTTGACAAGGTCGATATAGGGGGCACTGCTGCTCATCAGGTCTTCTGCTTCGCGAAGGCTGAGGCCCTTGTCCATAGCCATCGTTAGGCCATGGTTACGTGGTTGTACGGTACGTACTGGCAGGTTGGATAGGTGGAAATTCACGCGTGATAGTGGTAGTAATGCGGTTGTGAAACGCCCCAGATGGCAAGAGCCAATGTGCCGGATGCGGTACGAATATCTTCAGGTTGATTCGTCTGGTGACAGGTGCAGCAAAGTGGGCTCCCAATGGGCCACAAAAGGCCATTAAGCACTTGGGGTAGGACATTGGGGCTACAATACGCACCTAACGAAGGTGGTGATGACGAAATCAGTCATCTTTTTGGGGGCGATACTGGTCGATGATCTTGAAGAGCGCCTTTTGGGTTTCGAGCTCATCATAAAACTCATAGAGGACAGTATGACCCTCAAAGTCCAAAAGTAAGGCTTTTTCCAGATAGACAAGTGCCTCGCGATAGCTGCCTTGGCCCAAGAGGTAGATTACGGCACGATAATAAAGGCTGGACTCCTCTGGGCACTCCTCTATACCAGAGGTTATGAGGCTGATGGCGCGTTCAAAATCACCACAGTCATAATACACAAAGGACCAGTCGAGGTAGATCTCGTGGTTGTCTGGGTCACAGTTGCAGGCCTCCTCGTACGCCTCCTGACTGCTGATAATATTACCCATGCGGTACTCAGCTTGGGCCAATCCATACCAATACATGCCCTTGGTACGGTCCAGCTGGAGGGCACGGTTAAACCAATGGATGGCCTCGAAGTTGCGGTCTTGTGCCATCATGCAGCTACCGACTCCATGCCATGCATCAGCACAGGTTTTGTCCTCAGCTATGATGGATTTATAGGCAGCTACTGCCTTGTCGAACTGCTTGAGATGCTCGTAGCAGGCCGCCACATAGACTTTGGCCTCTTGGTTGGTCGGCTGAAGGGCAAGAACATGATTTAGGCAGATGATGGCCGCCTCGAAGGACTCTTCGTTGAGGAGGGCTGCACCTTTCATGAACCACCCCTCCGGCAACTGATCATCAATCACCGTACAATAGTCAAAGGCCCAAGCAGCCTTGCCAAAGTCATTGAGTTGATTGTGCAGCTGGCCGAGGTAGAACCAAGCCGTGTAGTTATAGGGATCCTGATCTACCTGTTGCTGATAGAAAGCGACATTGGGTTTGAGCCGTTTGTTCTTGGCAAGGGTCTCTGTCAGGATGTGCCAAGCTTGTTCGTTACGGTTGTTAGACAGGATTGCAGCCTTGTATTGGCTAATGCCACGACCGAACTGCCCCTGCTTGATGTAGGCCAAGCCTAGGGCTAGACTAATAACGTCGGGCTCCGCATTGGCGGCCAAGGATTGCTCTAGCAAAGCAACCAAGGCGCCTGCATTGGCTTCGGTGAGGCTACTTTGGGTCAGAAGCAAAAGACCTTCGGCATGGTAGGGCTGGAGGGTCAAGCCCTTGTTGGCATAGTCGGACGCAGTCAATTTGTCCCCTTTCAGATACGCCAGCTTGCCACAACTTACCAAAAGATCGGCACTTTGGGGGTGGACCTCTAGGGCCATATCACAGGCTTGTTGGGCCCGTTGGTTATTCCCTACCTCTAGATAATGCTCAACAATATCATGATAGGCCTCTTGGTCAAAATAGGCAGGGGCATCTGTCTCTAGTCCGTGTTCGAACCTAGCGACATAACCCTCAATACCGGTGTTGTTTGACCTCATTTTTGTTACCAGACTAAAATTGAACTGATTCGGTGCAAAATGCTCCTGACCGTGATCAATGCCATGACCTCGCAGTCCCTTTAGCCATATTGCCTAGGTCTAAGATAGGAGAACGCCACAAAAAAAGCAAACGAAAGCTAACCATCAGTCCAAAAATTAGGTCAATTGACCCGACGGAGCTACCAATGTGGAAAGTTGGAACCGAAGCACGGAGCTTGGTTTAAGGCTTCTCCTGCTGGGCATATAGCCCTGTAATGCGTTTGACGGTCTGGCCTAGGGGAGTGTACGGTATCTGGCTGATTTTAGGCAAGATGGAGCCGTCATAAACGCTTGTCCGAAAGGCTGTGCGGGCAGTCTCGCGGGTGATGAGCGGCTTGCCCCCTGTTAGCCACACACGGATTCCGTCCAGACGCCAACCGATGGCTGCAATTAGTTTGGTGAGTTGCCATTTAGGTGGTGAGACTCCCCAGGCTTGTGCGACTGCCTCGAAGAAGGCCCTATAGGTCGTCTGGCCCCCGACCGCCACATAACGTTTGCTCAGGTGAGCGGGCTCAGTAGTGGTGGCTGCCCAAACGACGTAACGGGCAAGATCCTCAACATCCAGATAATTGAGGGTAGCCGTGGTGTAGAACGGTTTGCGGGTCCAGACGTAGCGGAATAAGGTAGCACTGCTGGTAGCCCAGTTGCCATAGGCCAAAACCAAAGCAGGGTTCAGGACGATGCCCTTAAGGCCCTCCTGAATGCCACGCCAAACCTCGAGCTCGGCCATAAATTTGGTTTCGCCATAATAGGTGTGTGGCATGTTGTCATCCCACTGGCTATCAGCATCAACCTTGCCGATGTTGGGGCCTTCGGTCTGAGCCTTCCCGAGGGCAGCAACACTGCTGATATGGACGAGTCGGGCCGATGGGTTAAGGGCCAACAAGGAATCGACCAAGAGCCTTGTGCCTTCTACATTGGTCCTGAAAAGGTCAAGCTTATCTCGGCTGCTGAACGACACGATGGCGGCCGCATGGATAACAACTGTTACACCCAGAACAGCATCGGCTACACTTTCGGGGCTTGCGAGGTCAAGTGCATGCCAGGTTAAGGCATCCTGAGGCACATCGGTGCTTAAAGGTAGGTGCGGTACCATGGCTGCAAAACCCGTTAGGCTTTGGTCCTGCGGCGGGTGGCTATGGTAGGTGGCCCGGACCTTGAAACCAGCGTTAAGCAACGCAGCAACTATATGTAGCCCTAACAGACCACTGCCACCCGTAACGAGCGCAAAACCTGATGTTGTACCAAAATGAGTAGTATTCACGTTGTTTGGCAGATTTGAAGCACCTAATTTTATTCAGTATTGTAGGGTCGTGCGGTCTTTTCCCAAAGGCAGGTTCGTCAGCTTATGCCGCAACAGTAGTACACTGCAGTTTCGGCTCCTGACTTCTGACTACAAGCAATATAGTTTCCGTAAATCTACCCCTAGGTGAACCAGTTAGCAACATCAACCCCGCGCGCAAGTGTATCCGAAAGCCCCGCCCCAATGGCAGGATGGGGCCAGATTGGCATCTACTGGCGCAAAACTAACACCACCAAGGCTGATTACTTCGAATTGTCCTGCCTAAATCAGGATTGGGTCTTGTTGCGCTGCTCAACCCTGCCAAAACTCTCGGACCAGCTCTGGATCCAGACTCGCCTCGAGCGCCTGACGGCATCTGCTAAACCTTTCGGGCTGATCATGACCTGTGCCGAGCCCGCCGAAATTGGCCTTAGCAACTGGATGGAGTGGTGTAAGTTTTTTACAAAGTTTGACGTAGTGTATGGTTGTCCGCAAATAATTGAGCTCTATTTCGACTACGTCTGGGGTGGTTTGATGGTCCACTCTACCGACGATGATATGGCCGAAGGTCAGCTAATGACCACGGAACTTATCAGCCTTGGTGAGGAAGTCCTCCAGAATTTACGCAACATTCGGTTCGAGGCCCTATCCCTCCCACTAACGATCTCAATTAATGACCTACCATGGCCTGAGGATACAACACCAGAGGCTTTTGTTCGTCCAATTACCCAATCAGAACTGATCTTGTTGTCCGAAGTCCAGCAACAGGAGTGGTACCACCTTCAGCAAAGTACCAATCAGCTGTTTGGCAACCTTGGCGCCGATGGTTTGTGGCCCATCATGCAGTCCATTCTCAAAACGTCTGATAAGGCCATGATCATCCTGGATGCCGAAACACGCGTTTTGCTATCCAACAAAAGTGCCACCGAACTTTTCCGCCTACGTTATGGTGTAGTCATCGAGCACGGTATGATCATGCTCGACTCTCTACCGTCAGAACAACAAGACAAGCTCCTGATGCGCCTACGGAAGGCACGCCAAGGAGAGTCATTCTTGGTATCGGATACCTTTAAAAGAGGTGATAGCAAGATCTTTCTGGAATACAGCTATAGCCCCGTATTTAAGCAAGGGCATTTTGCCGGCATACTGCTCCGGATACAGGATGTTACTGCCACCCGCATCAACGAGCAAGAACGCCTCGCCCGCGAACGCCAAATTAGGTCGCTGACCGAAAAAATCCCTGGTGTGATCTTCCAAGGCAAGGCTGATACCACGGACGGCATCGCCAAGTTTATATACATGAGCCCTAGTAGCATTAACTACTTAGGCGAGCATGCAGATACCGTAACGTCTGATCCTAAATACCTATCGCGTTATGCGACAGATATCAACGGCTGGAATGCACTGCAAGCCAATGCCTTACTAGGGCAGGATCTGAACTACGAAGGCCCTTTCCTGCTACCGAATCTGGGCTTGCGCTGGCTGCTTTTCACAGCCCAGGTGAGTTTTCATACCACTGCTGGCTATATCTACGACGGCCTCATCATGGACGTCACGGATCGTATTTTGGCTCGCGAGGAGGCCAAGTCGCATCAGGAAAGACTAGATGTATTGACCCAAACGGCACC
>CANHWS010000053.1 GCA_947464365.1 Cytophagaceae bacterium
GCCAAGCGTTCTGGTATATTGATCTTGACCCTTCCGACTCGGACTAGGACTTGGGTTTCGTGCAGCTCGCGTTCGCGAAGTTCTAGGTCGGTCCGGAGCTGTACAGCCAAGGCTAGGTTGTCTACTAATGTTTCGGAGTTGCTATTGAGCTCCTTGGTTAGTGCGTTAAACTCTTGGACCGCTATGTCCTGTTTTTGCGCTTGGCTCAGGACAAAGTTCTTGAGGTCAGCTTCGCTCTGGGCAGACCTAACGTAGTGTTGCTTCAATGGCCAGACTACAAATGCTATCAGGCTGATCAAACACAGAATTTCAATCCCGATCGTGACTTTGGCACTCTGGTCAAGCCGGCTGATGTTTGCTGATAGGCCCAATAACTGTCGGTTTACAAATTCGCTAGTCCAGTTGTGCAGCATGAGCTGACCTTGTCTGAACTGTTGCAAGTTGTATCGGTAACTATCGGGTTCTTCTTCTGGATCCGTCAGGACTATGGTGCCGAGCTTTGCTACCAGCATCTCAGAAGCTTGGGCAAGTTGGATGGCACCAGAAACGTCTGGGTTGAATTTATACTGCTCAGGACTGGGTGGGAAAATCCCCCCCTGTTTGCCATATCTTTCTACTCGTAGGCGCAGGTAGTTCAGGATGGCCTGATGCTGATGGAAAACGTGGAGCTCAAGCTGGGCTGCAAATGCTCGGTCGGGCCCATGAGATGGCAAGAGTTGACGTTGCAAATCGGTGACCAAGCTTACGGTATCTGCTAAGGCACGCAGTTGTTTAAGCGCAAGGTCATTCTCCCGGTTATCCCGCTCTACTTCAACAATCGTGATGGCATAGTGAATCGATCCAAACAGTGCCAACAGGCCAATCAGGAGCGCGATGAACTTGATTTGCTGTGGCAAGACTGGCGTTTTGCTTTTCATCGGTGGTTACCTATTGATAACGCTGGTCAGACATCAAGTGTTGGATGCTATTTCGTTTGTTAGGAACTTTTATGGTTGGTTTTGTACATGGTCATTTGGTGATCATGACAAAATTCGGGTCATGATCAAGGGCTATTTGCCGATTGAGACCTTAGCCAATACTTTCTCTATGATTTGACGGGTAGTAACACCATCCGCTTCGGCCTCATAGTTGAGGATGATGCGATGATTAAGAACATCAGAGGCGGCCTCCTTGATGTCTTCTGGCAAAACAAAGTCGCGTCCATTGAGGAATGCCAGTGCTTTAGAAACCTTGTGCAGGCTGATGCTAGCACGTGGGCTGGCACCGAACATGATGTAGTTACCCTCCTCCTTCATGCCATAGTCGGCTGGGCGCCGAGAGGCAAATACTAACTCGATGATGTAGCGCTCTAGAGTTTCGCTGATGGTAACGTTGTTGATCATGTCCCGGATGCCAAGCAGGTCCGATTTGTTAAGCACAGGATGGACCTGTTCGCTATAACTCATGTTAGACATCCTGCGCATCACTTCCAGTTCATCCTCCCGTGACGGATAGTCCACGAAAACTTTCATCATGAACCGATCCACTTGCGCTTCGGGCAGGGGATAGGTGCCTTCTTGCTCAACAGGGTTCTGCGTAGCCATGACCAAGAAGGGATTGTCGAGCTTAAAGGTTGTCTCGCCGATCGTGACTTGCTTTTCTTGCATGGCCTCGAGTAGGGCAGACTGGACCTTAGCAGGTGAGCGGTTCACTTCGTCAGCCAAAATGAGGTTGGCGAAAATGGGGCCTTTTTTGACCTCGAACACGCTTTCGCGTTGGTTAAAGATCATGGTGCCGACAAGGTCAGCAGGTAAAAGGTCGGGCGTGAACTGTATGCGTTGGAACTTAAGGCTCAAAACTTGAGCCAAGGTGTTGACTGTGAGCGTTTTGGCAAGCCCAGGGACCCCTTCTAGTAAGATATGGCCGTTGGTAAAAAGGCCGATCAGGAGGCGGCTGATCATGGTCCGTTGACCCACAACGACCTTGCCGGCCTCAGTAAAAACTTGTTCTATCTTGACTTGGTAAAGCTCTTTACGCTCTTGCTCACTAAGGGCCATATCGTTCGGTTGTATAGTATTTCGTTGGTCTAGGTCTGATAATACGAACCAAGACCATGGGGATAGTAGCTATCGGATTTACCGCCTAAAGTAATAACAATCTGCCACTAGGAGGTTATGGGGTTGTCAAAAAAATCCTTCACTGATCTGTTTGTAGGTAATTGGCCTGTACTTATCAGGGAGGTTATTGCCTTGCTTCGAGCCGGAGTCAGGAATCGGATCGGGCACATTTTGGCTTCGACTAGTGTGCCTTTAGTATATCAGCGGCCCCCAAAATATCGAGTAAGGTGTTAGGGAAAAGCCCTAACCAAATACTGCCAAGGACTGTGACCAGTAAGAGGAGGGATTCTACCTTGGTGTTATCTGTTAAGGGGTTGGGGCCTAGGTAGACAGCTACGGAGTCTGAAACCGAAAAAGCACCCAAAAACATCCGCCTGAACGCCCATAAAAAATACCCAGCTGTGAGCAAAAGGGTCAGAAGCAGGGTGCCAACATAAATCCATGTCATCCCTCCGTTGCTAGCGGCCTCTACTGCTCCATTCAGAACCATGAGCTCGGCTATGAAGCCTGAAAAAACAGGCAAGCCAAGAGAGCCAAAGAATAGCATTCCGGTCAGGATGGTGTAGTAAGGCATCGGTTTCGCAAGCCCCTGATAGGCATTAATGTCTCGGTCGTGGGTGCGGTCATACAGGATACCGACTGCCAAAAACAAGCCCGCTGACAGCAAACCATGGCTAATAAGCTGAAAACCTGCTCCTTGTAGGCCTGCTGTTGTGCCACTTGCTAGCCCTAGGAATACTAAGCCCATGTGCGAAACCGAACTATAGGCCACCATCTTCTTGAGGTCGGTCTGTGCCATTGCGACTAGGGCTCCGTAAACTAGGCTAATCGCACCTAGTAAGCCGACCAGCCAGCTAAGTGAGGTGGCAGCCTCTGGTAATAGGCCATAGCCTAATCTCAGGAGACCATAAGCACCGATCTTGAGCAAGATACCGGCCAGCAATACAGATATAGCTGTTGGCGCCTCGACGTGTGCATCTGGCAGCCAAGTATGGAACGGTACGGTCGGCAACTTGATTCCGAAACCAATGAGTAGCAGCAGGAAAGCGAGCCAGCGCGCATCCACCCCACCGATGGTCCCTTTGGTTAGGGGATTGAGCAAAGAATCGGGGACTTGGCTTGCAGCCTTGGCCATGTCTGTGATCGCAAAGGTGCGGACCCAGTATTGTTGTGGGAGGGACCTTGATAACAAATCAGCTTGGACCTGCTGCGTTGAGATGGATTGGCCAGTCATAGTGGCATAGCGTTTGGCTGTTGCCTCGGTGTCCAGCGTGGCATTGGCTAGCCCTATGATCACGACCAAGATCATGACGGAGCCTAGCAAGGTGTACAGGAAAAACTTAATGGCTGCGTAGGTTCGATTAGCTCCCCCCCAGATGCCGATCAGGAAATACATCGGCAGCAGCATGAACTCGAAACAGAGGAAAAACAAAAACTGGTCAAGGGCCAAGAAGGTGCCCATCACTGCAGCTGATAGTAATAGGTAAAGACTGTGGTATCCTTTGCTGTGTTGTGTATGGGCAGGGCTTGCAATCGCCCCTAGGAGCAACACGACTGAAGATAGAGCCACCAATGCTAGGTTGAGTCCATCGACTCCCAAAAGATACTGGATATTGACCTGGCCCAAAGCCCCTAGTGGCAAGCCAAACCAGTTGTGTCGCTCCAGAAGTTGATAGGTGCCAACAGTTAAGTCAAAATCTTGATAGACAAATACCACCAAGACAATCTGGATAATGGCAGCCATTATACTAATGCCCCGATGCACTTTGGTCCAGCTATCAGGCATCAGCAATAGTGCCACGCCTGCTAGGATCGGAACTATCAATAAAAACGAAAGAAGGGTCATCGGATGCAGGCTATCGATCTGCTGGTAGGTCCTAATAGCTAAGGGCCCCAAACCAGCGTCGCAAATGTAATACGGATTGTGCTACCTAAGGGCTATCAAGGCCTTACAGCAGAAATCAGAGCGGTATAGTCGGTACAGATCCGCAAAAAAATAAGCCCCACCATCTTCCGAAGGTAGGGCCTGAGGGGGTACTTTACTCATACAGGGCCTAGACCTTGCTAAGTTTGACATCAAGCGATAGTTCTGTCAATTGGGCTTGACTGATGGAGCTCGGCGAGTCAATCATCATGTCACGGCCTGAGTTATTTTTAGGGAAGGCGATAAAGTCACGGATGGAGTCTTGCCCACCCAGCATTGCGCATAGCCTGTCAAAGCCAAAGGCGATTCCACCATGTGGTGGGGCCCCATACTCGAACGCCTCCATCAAAAATCCAAACTGTTTGCGTGCCTCCTCTGGGCTGAACCCTAGGATTCCAAACATTTCTTCCTGGACCTTACGGTCGTGTATCCTTATACTACCGCCACCGATCTCGACCCCGTTAATAACCAAGTCATAGGCATTGGCCCGGACCTTGCCTAAGTCTTTGCTTTCGATCAAATGTAGGTCTTCTGGCTTAGGGCTAGTAAAGGGGTGGTGCATCGCAAACCAACGATTTTCCTCTTCGCCATACTCAAGTAGTGGGAAGTCTAGCACCCACAAAACCTCAAATTTGTCCGTAGGCCGGAGCCCCAATTGTGCACCAACCAATAGACGCAGCTCGCTGAGGGCTTTGCGGGTTTTGGCGGCGCCACCTGCCAAAATCAGGATTAGGTCACCTGGTTTTGCTTCGGTGCGGGCGGCGATGGCGGCTAGGTGCTCGGCTGACCAGAATTTGTCGGCAGACGACTTCAACGTTCCATCCTCTTGATAGCGAATCCAGACAAGTCCTTTGGCGCCAATCTGTGGGCGTTTGACATAGTCTGTGAGTTCGTCTATTTGCTTGCGCGTATAGTTAGCACAGCCACTCGCATTGATGCCTACAACCAACTCTGCCTCGTCCATTACGCCAAATCCGTGACCTTGGGTCAGGTCATTGAGCTCTACGAAAGGCATACCGAACCTAAGGTCTGGTTTGTCGTTACCATAGAGCCGCATTGCATCGGCGTAGGTCATGCGTCGGAAGGGAGGCAGATCGATCCCTTTAACAGCCTTGAAGATATGCTTCGTAAGGCCCTCGAACACCTCAAGGATGTCATCTTGGGTTACAAAACTCATCTCGCAGTCAATCTGGGTGAACTCGGGCTGCCGATCAGCACGCAAGTCCTCATCCCGAAAACATTTCACAATCTGGAAATAGCGGTCGAACCCACTAACCATCAGCAACTGCTTAAAAGTCTGAGGGCTTTGTGGCAGGGCATAGAACTCACCAGGGTTCATCCTGCTAGGCACCACAAAGTCGCGAGCGCCTTCTGGGGTGCTTTTGATCAGGACAGGGGTTTCAACTTCAAGGAAACCGTGGCCGTCCATATAAAGCCGGGTTTCTTGCATCACGCGGTGACGTAGCTCTAGGTTACGACGGACCGGATTGCGTCTAAGGTCTAGGTAACGGTATTTCATCCGGAGGTCCTCACCTCCATCTGTTTCGTCCTGGATCAGGAAGGGTGGGATCTTGGCGGCGTTCAGCACCTCAAGGGCCGTTAGTCGAACCTCGATGTCTCCAGTAGGGATTTTGTCGTTTTTTGCAATGCGCTCAATCACCGTGCCTGTCGCCTTAACGACAAATTCACGCCCTAGGGTGCGGGCTAGCAACACAACATCTTTGTCTGCATCAGACTCATTCATGATCAGCTGGGTGATGCCGTATCGGTCACGAAGGTCGATCCAGATGAGACCCCCTTTGTCTCGTACGTTCTGTACCCAACCGCAAAGGGTCACAGTGGTGTTGATATCAGAGAGGCGGAGTTGGCCGCAGGTAGCGGTCCGGATATGCGTCTGGAGCATGGATGGTTAAGCGTTGCGATGGGGTGATGATCTGGCAAAGGCCAGAAGCCACCCAATGATGGCGCAAAATAGGTTTTTTTGGTTGTTTTTGGCCAGTCATGCTGGCATTCAGCCAAGTTTGAACGACCAAGCCTAGGCATATTGGTCCGCAAATCCTCCTTTCTTGGTAAGGTGATTAGTGTGCTGGTTTGGTAATGTCTGGCCTAGAAAGCCAGAAATTGAACCTTGATCCCAACTATTTGGAGCCTAACTATGTCTTGTGGTTGGGACCATGACCTTGAGGGCAAAGTCTAGCTTGTTGTCCTCTAAATTGAGGTTTTAGTTGGCATTAGAGCTCCATGGTCAATATCTACCCATTGTGAAAGTGCCACCTATTTAGGCTGCCGCTCCTGTTTAGCTTCATCAAAATAAAAAAGCTACTTTTGATTGCTATCTCCGTTACTGCTTAACACCCCAAATCGAGAAAGCTATATTTTTCTGTCGCCTTTGCGCCAGACTGCCATTTAGAGATGAAGATAATCACAGTTGTAGGGGCTAGGCCTCAGTTTATTAAAGCATCTGCCATCAGCAGAGCCTTCCGTGCTCATTATGCCGACCAAGTCACTGAGCTGATCGTCCATACAGGCCAGCACTATGATAGCAACATGTCTGATGTGTTTTTTGATGAGTTAGAGCTACCAAAACCAGCCTATAACCTCCATATCGGCTCCATGGGCCACGGCGCCCAAACAGGGGAGATGATGGTTGCGCTCGAAAAAGTGATGTTGGACGAGAAACCAGCGGCCGTCATCGTTTATGGTGATACGAACTCGACACTTGCGGGGGCACTCACAGCTGCCAAGCTCAATATCCCGGTGATCCATATCGAGGCAGGCATTCGGTCGTTCAACCGCACCATGCCCGAAGAGGTCAATCGCATCATGACTGACCACGTCAGCACCTTATTGTTTTCTCCGACCAAGGCGGGGCTCCAGAACCTCCAGAACGAAGGCTTCAATCGCAAAATGCAGGAGCACATCACGCCGGCCAAGCCACTGGCCTACCATTGTGGAGACATTATGTATGACAATAGCCTTTATTTTGCAGAGGCTGCTGCACAAAAAAGTGATGTATTGAACCGCCTCGGGATCGAGGATAAGCCCTTTATCCTAGCAACCATCCACCGTAACAACAATACGGACGAGCCACAGCGGCTCGAGGGGATATTCAGTGGGATTATGCGGGTGGCTAAGGACCAAGGTGCCAAGGCTGTGATTCCGTTGCACCCAAGGACACTTAAGGTATTAACCTCCGAGGCTAACGCTGCACTCTATGCCTCTATAGTTGCCAATCCTGATATGATCTTGTGCGAGCCTATCGGCTTCTTGGAGATGAGTCTTTTGCTAAAAAAATGCGCATTGGTCATGACCGATAGTGGTGGTGTCCAGAAGGAAGCCTACTTTTTTCAGAAACAATGCCTGGTCCTAAGGTCCGAGACCGAGTGGGTCGAGCTGATTCAGCAAGGCAGCTCGATGATAGTGGATGCCGACCCTATGCGTATGATCTTGGCTATGCGTTTGTTGAGGGCCAACGAGTCCAATAGCTATCCGCCTATTTTTGGTGATGGCAAGGCTGCTGAATTCATCACAGGCGAGATTGTGTCGTTCCTGTCCAAATAGCATTTGCTGGTCTACATACACGACAACCATCTGAAGGCAACAACTAGATCGTCTGGTTGTTGCCTTTTTTTTGTAGCCAGCCCCTGGATCAGTTGAGAAAATTAGAAACAAATGATGATAGCGCTCACCGCCTTGTGGCTCTACCCGGAGTGTCTTGTGTAGGTTCTGAGCTCCACTCAAAGGGCAACAAAAAAGGGCTTCGAGATGCTCGGAGCCCTTTCGGCACAAGAAAATTGCGTTATTAATGAAATATCGTTAGCGGTCTAGCTCCAGATTCTGGATCATGACCTGACTGTTTTTAATTCGGTAAACCAGATACAGTGCAACCTCGGTTGTTTTAGCTTCTGATTTAGGGCTATTAAACTTTGCTTGGCCGATGTTGGTGAGACATTGGAGTTTGCCGAGTACGTAATGGAGGCCAGATTTTGTTCTGCCTTTGTGCACCCACTTTAACGAGGTAGGGGTGTACTGCTGGTAGAAGAGGCTGAGCAATTTGATGGCTTCCTTGGGTAGGTATCTACTGCGGTTGCTCATCAGGTTGACTTCGAGTCCGTCTGGCTTCAATAGCTTTAACATGGTAGTCTGGTTGGTCGCCAATATTGCCTCCTGAATGATAATTGGGGCTTCTTTTGCAACTTTTTGCTGTGCTTGACTAGGCTCGGTGGCACTTGCTTTGGCAACAGTATCCAGACGTGGTATTAGGGTGTCACTGGTATGACTGAGGGCGCGTTTGCCATCAATTGGGTCATCAGAATCAGTGCCTCCGGAAGTTGTAGCTTGTTTCGAAGATCGGCGTAAGGAGTTACTCCGATCTGAGTTTTTGTCTTTTGCTCTGGGCCGTGTCTTTGACTTGGCCTGGGCAATTTTACTAGGCAGTTGGTCCTGCCGTTTGGACTTTGATTTGCTACGATTGTTGGCTTTTCGTTTATCCGAGCTAACTGGTTTCTGCTTGTTTGATTGAGCAGGTTTGGTTGACTTGGCTTTACTTTTTGATTTCGCTTGTTTCTTTTGGCTAGGCTGGCTGGCAGAGGCATTGTGGGCAACTGTCTGGACCGCTTGGCCAAAGATCAATGCTGAAATCAGAAGGGAAAGAACGAGTATCCGCAAGGAGATGACTGGTAATGATGGTTCATGGTAAGCCAAAACCGTGCCAACCTCATTAGGGGACGAAAAATTGATGCAAAAACGTGCTTTTTGTGATCTGTACCCTTAAAATGGGCAAATTGCCAAAGGATCAGAGGCCCTAGGTGCCCCACAATCCCCAAACCTTGTTATGAAAAAAGTAATCTTAGTGATCCTGGATGGATGGGGTATTGCCAAAAATCCGGAAGTATCTGCGCTGGACAAGGCAAATGTGCCTTTTTTTAAGTCCTTGATCAGCAACTATGCCCATAGCCAACTATTGGCATCGGGCCTTGCAGTTGGCTTACCCGATGGCCAAATGGGTAACAGCGAGGTTGGGCATACTAACCTAGGAGCTGGTCGTGTGGTTTATCAGGATCTGGTCCGGATCAACCTTGCGGTAAAGGACGGCAGTATTGCCAACGAGCCAGCTATCAAAGACGCCATCAGCTATGCCAAGGCCCACAACAAAAAAATCCACCTCATTGGGCTAGTGTCCGATGGTGGTGTCCATGCGCATACAGATCATATCAATGGGCTGTTAACAGCTTTCCACCAAGCTGGCTTGCATGATGTCTTTGTCCATGCCTTTACTGATGGGCGCGATACAGACCCTAAGGCGGGGGCTCGGTACATCCAGGGCGTGATGGACCATGCAGCCAAGACAACTGGTCTGGTAGCTTCGGTTATTGGCCGCTATTATGCAATGGATAGAGACAAACGTTGGGAAAGGGTCAAACTAGCGTATGACCTATTGGTCCTGGGCAAAGGCAAACCAACCCAGGATGTTATCCAGGCCATTAACCAGAGCTATGAGGCCAACATAACGGACGAGTTTATTGAACCTATTGTTGTCACTGATGCCTCAGGCCAACCATTGGCCAAAGTCGAGCCTGGGGATGTCGTGCTTTGTTTTAATTTCCGGACCGATCGTGGTCGTGAGATCACGCAAGTGCTGACCCAAACGGCCTTCCCTGATTTCGGGATGGAGCCACTAGATCTTTATTACGTTACGATGACTAACTATGACGACACCTACAAAGGTGTACATGTGGTCTATGACAAGGATAACCTTAACAACACCTTAGGCGAGGTGCTGGCCAACAATGGCAAAACCCAGATCAGGATAGCCGAAACCGAAAAATACCCACATGTGACCTTCTTCTTTAGCGGTGGGCGAGAGGCTATTTTCGAAGGCGAACGTCGTCTGATGGCGCCATCACCTAAGGTCGCGACCTACGACCTGCAGCCCTCTATGTCTGCTAAGGACATCACAAATCTGATTGTGCCGGAGTTGAAGGCAGGCAGTGCGGACTTCGTTTGTCTCAACTTTGCCAATACAGACATGGTGGGCCACACTGGCATCATGTCCGCAGCAATTGCTGCTGCCGAAACAGTGGATGGTTGCCTCCGCCAAGTCATCGAGGCGGCCCAGGCAGGTGGTTATACGGCACTAGTCCTCGCCGACCACGGCAATAGCGACTGCATGATCAATGAGGATGGCTCGCCAAACACAGCGCACACTACTCAGCCAGTGCCATTCATCGTCGTGGGTACGGATTTCGCCAATCCCACCACCCAGCACGTTAAAGAAGGTAAGCTTGGTGACATTGCACCGACCATATTGCACATAATGGGCCTACCAATCCCAACAGAAATGACGGGTACTGTTTTGGTGGACTAAGCATTCTACAGCAAGCCCATCCCGATTATAAAAAAGCAACAAGAAGCCCAGCCCTATCATTAGGTGCTGGGCTTTTTGGCATTTGGGTGTGTTAAACGCAATTTAAAGCCAATACGCAGCCTTTGACCTATTGGTGCGATCCGGTATACCTAACATCAGAGCAGGGCTACACCATTACACAATAGGATATTAGCTTTGGTTGTCATGCAAGCATAAGTTTAGGTGCATGGCCACCTCTAGGAAAAAAGAAAACCCCAACCAATGGTCGGGGTTTTCAGTCTGAGACGCTGGGGTCTAATCGGGTTTAAGACACGCTATTCAGACGGGTTAGAGAAAGCGCAAGCGGTTAACCTGCTGATATGCTGGATTATTCTTTGACAACTTTTTGTTTGCCATAACCTGGGATGTCTAGGTAGTAGACACCAGCAGCCAAGTGGCTGATGTTGATGACAGCGGTGTTGCCCTCCTCGGTCGAGCTGTAGACTACTTGGCCCAAGGTGTTGCGCAGGGTCAGCTTGTGGCTGGCGGCATCCGCAAAGTTGAGGGTTAGTTGGTCGCGTGTCGGGTTCGGATAGATGCTGAAGCTAGTAGCCAAATTGTTGTTGAGGCTAGTGACGTTATTGACCACGAGGGCATAACGATTACCACCATTGACAGCAACTTGAAGGCCTTCGGCAACTGGAGTTGTCTGGCCAGTGGTTTGATCCAACAGGCTGAGGCTAACACCATTGTCAAACGAGCTGAGGCCATTGAAGGTGATCATTCCTGATCCTGTAAGTTTCAGCGCAAGCGGAATGATGCTTGTGCCAACAACAGGACGGCTATCGACTGAAAGTGACTCGCCATTGGCGCCAATCGTCGAGATATCCAAAATGTCACCAGCAAGGTTACGGCCATCAAGGTTGGCATCATAACCAGCAGTAGCTGATGGGCTGAAGCGAACAGCAGTTTGGTCAGACTGATTTGCAGCATTGCTGAGAGTCAGGTGCAAGACGTTGGTCACGGCACCAGCACGGCGCATCGATGGGTTAGTAGTCCTTGCAGCTTCCTTCTGGATAGACAGGGCAGGTGAGGCTGCATTAGCCCAAACGAAGAATCCTTGTGATGACGGGATCATGTTGCTACCACCATTGACACCAACACCGTTGATATAGGTAGAGTAGCGACCGTTGAGGAAGTCATAAATATAGACGGCGTCTTCTAGGTTTGTTTTGGTCCAAGAAGCATCATCCCAGTCGATTGCACTAGCATAAGGGTTAGCGACAAGGTTGAAGCCGTTTTCGTTAGCGAAGGTACAACCAGAGGCGCAGTAGCGAAGGTTCGGGAAGTTGTAGGTACCCAATACTGGGGCGCCTTTAGCTCTGAGCCTGCTATCACCTTGTCCTGCAGTAAAGAAGTTACCGTTACGGATCCAGAGACGGGCACCTACACCTGGTGCAATAACGGTGCTAGCGCTAGGTACCTTAACGTAGCCATTGTTATTGGCACTGGCTGGGGCGGTAGCATCATACAAGAACAACGACGAGCCACCTGCTACACTTGTGTTGTAGGTGCTGGCAGAGAAGACGTTGAATGCTGACCATCCGCTAGCTGCGAAACCTTGGACAGGGGCACCAACGAAGAACCAACCGCCATCAGAAGTAGTTCTCGCACGGTTTATCCAACGCTCAACTGTGAAGTTGCTTGCGTTGCTTACGCTACCGTTTCCAGCAGACTGGTCAAGATAGGCTGTGCCGTTGGCGTCTGAAATCAACGTAAAGACACGGTTGTTGAGGTTGAAATTACCAACTTCCAAAGCCAGTTTCTCGCTAACAGAGGTAGGGGATGTCAAGGTGACACCACCGCTATTTCCAATCGAGATCGATTTGATCTTGGCAGGAAGGGCTGTTCCGGTTACTTGCGCACCTGTACCTCCGTAGTAGATATTAGCACCTGCACTGATTGTACGGTTACCAACAACAGTGATGTCGCCTGTGTTGCCAGAAGCGTTGATACCAGCTGGGGAAGTGACAACAAGTGTTGCACCATCAGCTAGTATAAAGTCGCCTGGGCCAGAGATGCTAAAGCCACTGGTATGGAGTGTGCCATTGACGGTCATTGTGCCTTCGACAACTAAAGGTGCGCTGAGGGTAAGGAAGCCAGCAGCAGCAACAGTAACATTGTAGAAAGTACCACCATTAGACTCAATCGCATTCACGACGAGGTCAGAGCTTGTACGGTTAACAGTAACGGTTACTGGGGTGCTGGTAGCAGAGGTACAACCATTGCTGATTGCAACAACTGAATAGTTGCCAGCTGTACGAACACGTATGCGTTGGGTAGTCAACCCGTTAGACCATAGCCAGCTAGTGCCACCGCCAGTTGCGGTTAGGTCAACAAAACCACCTACGTTAAATGTGGTAGGACCAGAAGCTACAACAGTTTGTGTTGCAGGCAGTGGAGTCTCGGTCACATTGATTGTAGCACTACGTGGGCTGAAACAACCTGATGCAGTGTTAAGGATCCGGAGTGAGTATGAACCAGCGGCTGTAACATTGATGCTAGCAGTGGCAGCACCATTGCTCCAAACATAGACCTCATTTGCACCTAATGGTTGTGAGGTGGAAATTGTGGCCGAAGTACCTGTGCAGAAGGTTGTGCTACCAACGATTGCTGGTGCAACTGCACGGGCTTTCATCGTGACTTGTACACCAAATGGGCTAGGACCAGCAGAAGCTACGATCGGGAAAGGGATAACAAAATCAGAGCAGAATGGAGCCTCTTTGCCCTCTTTGTTAAACCAGCCACCAGATTGTGGGCCACCTGTCAAGACAAAGGTAAGGGCCTCGATAGCAGTATTTGCAGGGACGCCGTTATAGCTACGCGTTATAAAACCTTTAACCCAACCGTCATTAAGCGCGTTGAATTTAGACCTTGAATTCGTATTGCCATCATTAGCACCAACAACATATTGGAAGCCACTTCCGCCAATGCGAACACCAAGGTGAGCACGGACTTCGCTAGCACCCAATAGGCTTTGGAATGCATTGTTGGCAGGCAATGGGCAGGTTTTGCTTGGGTTCAGGAACAAGAAGACGCTGTCGTCAGCTGTGGCTCCAATCGGATAAGCTGTCAAACCAGAGGTGGTTGTACCACCCAAGGTGTCGGACATACAGCCATTTGCGTTAGCAACGCGAACTGTAAAGTTGCCAGCAGATTTGACCTTGATGGTCCGGGTTGTTGCTCCGTTGTTCCAACGATATGAAGCATAACCTGTAGGCGCAGATAGTGTTACCGAGTCACCTGGGCAAATAGCGGTTGGTCCGCTTGCTACCACTTGTACTGGCAATGGACGTGCTAAGATGTTAACTGCTGTTGGGGTGCTAAGCGCACTACCACAGCCATTGCGATAAACACGGACTGTATAACTGCCACTAGTTTTGACTGTGATTGAACGAGTCGTCGCTCCGTTGCTCCACTCGTAAGTAGCGCCAACAATTGCAGGTGTCGTCAGTACGACACTGCCACCGCTACAGAATGTAGTAGGACCAGCTGCCTGAATAATCGGTGCAGCAGAAGAGGTGATCGTGACGGTGACAGGCGCAGATGCGGCTGATGTACACGCACCAGCGAAGGAACGTACAGAATAGTTGCCAGCAACTGTGGCACGTAGCGTATCGGATACATCGCCGTTAGACCAAATATAGTTGCCAGATGTGCCACCAGAGGCAACAAGACGCACGCCTTGGCCTTGGCAGAATGTAGTTGGACCAGCAGGGGTAGCAGTCGGAACCGCAGGAGTGCTGTTGATTGATACAGTTACACCAAATGGGCTACGTACTGGCGAGGCCACAATCGGGAAGTTTATCACGAAGTCTCCACAGCCTGGCTGTACTTTCCCTTCCTTGTCAAACCAACCACCATTTTGTGGGTTGCCTGTCAATACAAAAGTAAGCGCCTGTATGGCTGTTGATGGGTTGACGCCGTTGTAGGTACGAGGTACAAAACGTTTTACCCATGCGCCTGGGCCATTGGCCTGGAATAGCGATGGAGAGTTCGGGTTGCCATCATTGGCTGCCACAACGTTTGAGAAGTTATTGTTATTGATACGC
>CANHWS010000054.1 GCA_947464365.1 Cytophagaceae bacterium
AAAGAGTGGTGGTCATTTGCACTTGGCCCAATAGATTAGTGATCTGGATTGATCGATTGGTCTCGGTACGCAAATCAATCGTGATGCGGCCAGCGGTGGGGTTCGGGTAGATGCGGAAGTGATGACTTGTTGGGCCTGCATCAAGCGTGATGGTAGGTCTCCCAAAATGGTAGGTACCCTTCAGCAGACCGATAACTGCCAATTGCTGCTGGGCCTGCCCGATGATGGGATAAACCCGACCAGAACTATCGATTAAAGCAAGACCAGAAAGGCTATCAGCCAAAGGCCCTGTTAGCTTAAGGTCAAAAAGACCGGTACCGCCAGAAAGGACAAAATAGCGATCACGAATAGTGCGGGCAGCAGTAATGGCCATCGGAAGGCCAGCTTTGGACCAAGCGATATTACCTAGGTCGCCATATCGTTTGGTGGCATCTTGGGCAGGGTTGATGGCTGTACTGGCGCTATCATCCTGAATCAAAATGGCTTCATCGATTAGTTTCCCTGCTTGTTCTAGCTGTAGCGTAAGTCGATTAGAGGTCCAGGCTGCCCGCCTTAGTGGCGCTGACATTGTGCCAAATGCGGCAGGACCAATACTGATACTGGCATTAGGACTAGTGGCTTGGACAAAATATCCCTCTGAAGGGCTTAGCATGCCATTTCCACCAAGGGTACCGACACCATTGAGGTAGGTTTTCCATTGTTTGATGGTGCGGTGCCATGTATAAATAGCGGGATACACATCGGTCAAAGTGACACCAGGGCTATCCCAATTGACGGGGGCTAGATAAGGATTTGCCATCAGGGCCCAACCGTTCGGACTAACAAAAGCGCAGTTGCTGACGCAAAATGGAAACCTAGGTGATGCCCAAGGGCCAGCCTGTGGCACACCAACAAAACGATGGATCGCATTAGGATTGATCGGGGCAGTCCAGAGCCTACTACCTGTTCCGATTGCCGTGGTGGCAGTCGGCGTGCTGGGTTTGACATAGCCATTGTTGACTACAAACCGACGGCTCGAGGGGTTATATTGGAAGATACTGCCTCGGTTGGGGACAGTGGTGTCGTAGGTGGAAATGGCAATCTGGTTATTCTGGGCCCAGTTCTGCAACTGCTGCCCACCGACCACGGGACCGATCAGCTGCCAATAGCCCCCATCGCTAGGGACAGTAATGGGTTGCCAACGACGCTCAACCAAAAAGGAGTCGGCATTGGCAAGGCAACTAGTACTGGTCATGGGCAGGAAAGTACCCTCAGTGCCAATCGTTAGGCGATTGCGTTGCAGATCGAACAAGCCTTGGTCAACCCGCAGTTGCTGCTGGATCCGCACAGGCTTCTGGAGCCTAACAGTGACCGATGTCTGGATCGTTAGCTGGGAGAGGCGTGCAGGGCAAAGTGGTCCTAAGGCTGCGGTTGTCCCGCTGATAATGAGATGGAGATCATTACTTAATAGCACAGGACCTGTATTGCGAAAAAGGTTGGTTGCTCCAGTACTTAGGCCTGCCACAGTATTGTGCACCAAGACGGTTGCCCCAGAGTCGATCTGGATCCTACCATTGCCCGTAATGTTGGTTGCACGAAGCATCAGGCTAGCCCCAGATCGAACCGCCAAAACAGAATCGATCTGGACATTGCCACTAAGGGTAAGGCTACCACCCCGGACAACGGTGATGCTATTGGCTGCAGCAGTCCAGTTCTGGGCATTGCTGACCAACAAATCAGGCGGGCGCACACCTAGGACACGGTCAATGGGGAGACGTACGCCAGTTAACCAACGATTATAGGCGGGGTTACCACCTGTGGCCGTTTGGTTCGGATGCCCAATGCCTGCATAGCTAAAAGCAGAGGTCCACCATGTTGGCGCGGTGGGTCGATATAAGGAAGGGAGAGCTGCTATCTGGGCCCAGCGTAGGGCGGTGTCTAGCACAGTCTGGACCGTATTGTGTGAGCGCCAATTGCCTTGGCCACTCATCCCAAAATATCCTAAAGGAAAGCCCGAAAAAGTACCAGTCCCGGTGATGTCGTTGCCGATGGCTAAAGTGCTGTCAGTCTGTAGTGTGGTGTTAGACCCTGTGTTGGACGGGCTGAAATACAAACCGTAAAGCTCTAGGCGATTTCTGAATGATGCATTAAATGGCCCTGCTGGCCCCCAATAAGCCGAAGCCTGAAAAAACTGCGCCACGTTACCTTCGAACAAGTTGCCTACAGGCCAGAAGCCATGTAACAACAGGTCCGCACCGGCATTGCTTGGGAACTCGGTCCGGAAAGGTTCGCGGCAATAATTATAGCCAAAGACGTTTCCATTAGCCCCCTCCTTTGCGGTCAGGGCATGGCGAAGCCGCCTGAACGCACAGTTCTCGACCCGGCTCATACCAGTCTGCTGGTTAAACAAAATACCATAACCCCGGGTGCCCGTCCCGTCAAACACAAACCCATCCTGATAGTAACAGCTGGTAAACTGGAGATGTGTACTCTGGCTAGCTAGGACATGGGCTGCGGCCGAAAAGTGGCTATCGACGCCTTCCATCCAGCAGTTGGCAGCCAATGTATAGGTTACATTACAGGGTACCCCTGGGCCGTTGGCCATGCGGCGGAGCCTGATGTTCTCGATACCGACCCACTCTTTGGGTGTAACACGGCGGGCAACTGGGTTGAGGTTGGCCCTGAAATTAATGCGGATAGGCTCGCGAAGGAAGATTTTGTTGCCAATCACATACCGTACCTGCACAACCTGCCCCACTGACCTAGCAGCCCAAGAGGTAGGCGGGACTGTCTCCCAGAGGTTATCCTGCAGGATCTGGATATAGTCACCCGGTGCTAAGGTTTGTGCTACCTGGCTTGTCACCCAATCAGACCCCATCTGATATCCGCCAGCCAGGCCCCAAAACGCCCCATTGGTGGATCCGGAAATACTGATGCTGCTTTCGCCAGATGCCGTGCCAAAGTCAAAGATGATGGAAGTCTGGGCAGAGCCAGCCCCGCGCAAGATCGCGTTAGAAGGCAGGGAAATACTGCGGGTAACGCGGTACTTGCCTGGTGGCACATAGATCACCCCAGGCCGACCAGCGAGGGCTGCAATAGCCGACACGAAGGCCGCCCTGCAGTCCTTGGTGCTGTCACCAACGGCGCCATAACTGGTGACGTCCAGCCGCAAAGCAGGGTTTGGCAAGGCCGTCTGGATACCTGCCTGAGCCCACTGGCTGCGCCAAAAGTCAACTGTTTCGGCCCTTTGCGCCTGGGCCACCAAGCTGGTTAGAGTCAAAAGCACAACCAGACCAAACCACTGTGGCCAGCAACAATTTGGGGCAACAAATCTCGATTTGGGCTGGATCATTTGGTTTTGGTAGGACTGGTAGGCATTTAGCTGTTTTGACAACTTTGTGTTAACCTGTTTTAGGATTAGATAGTTTCCTGCTCCACCTTGGTGACTACATACTGGATGCTAATAGCTGTTAGTCATGTCTGTTGCCTTTTCGGTAAAGGGGCTCCCAGGATTGGGCTAACATTGGCTATTTGGTATCTGGTTAATCTTCCCGAGAAACAACAAACTGTCCGTTTTCAGGGTATCGGTGGCTTTGGCTATTCCGTTCGGGTCAGCCGCAAAAAGGCTAGCTAGGTTGGGTATTCCGACAAAGAGGACCATAAAGTACCTTGCTCATGATTAGTGTGGTAATTATGAGAGAGTTGACCTCTTATGTAACACTGCGAAGCTACTTCGCTGTTGCCGAAAAGTTGTGCTGGCAATATCCTACTAAACAAAAATGAGTATAAATACTTGGATTATAACCTCCAAACGCATATGGCCATAGCCTTCGACCTGAGCTGCTTAATCCGATAACTCTATGGGGATTGGCTGCTGCTGCTGGGAGGAAAGGAACAGGGGTAGGCGGAGAAGCAACCTTCGTAGGATGGCTGGGATTAAGCTAGGTTAGCCACAAAAAACAAAGAGCTCGTCTAGGCCTATCGTACCTACAATTAGCAATTTGTTACCTCTTTGGTGGTGCCCAACCGCGCTGATTTGCTAATTGGGTGCTGGTACCTGTTAATAATCGGATGGGCGAATTTAGGGGATGCGCGAAGGGCGAGTGCTCCATCTGGCACAGGCTTCGTTGACTTAGGAGGACTCCTCAACCCCAGCTCAAGCCACCGTGGCCAACAACAAGTTGGGGCAACAAATTTTGGGCTGGATAGGGTCATTTTGTCTGGTAGGGCTGGTAGGCATTTGGCTCTACAATCATAGACAAAAATGCGGGGATTTTAAGGGCAAGATTGGGGCCAGAAACCACCTAATGGGGTTAATACGTCACAACAAAAAACACCTTGACAATCCTAAGGACCATCAAGGTGTTGCACTGATAGAATTGGGTAATATTATTTTAGCCCTATTGCTTCAGGAAAGTCTGGTGGGCACCCGCTGCAGAAACACGATAAATGCCCGCAGGCAAAGCCTTGACATCAATTTGGTTGTTGGTCATGATGGCTGTCCGGAGCAAAACTTGCCCTAATTGGTTCTGGACCAAGACCTCAGTGCCAATAGCTAAGCCAACAAATGTCAAGGAGCTGTTGGTAGGGTTAGGGTAGATACTAAAAGCAGCAATATTGGTCTTGTCATCAAGATCAGTAACCGCACTTACGATCTCAAGACTAAGGTTATGCAGATATGTAGTGTCATTAATCGCAAACTGATACCCTTCCTGAATCAGGATTGGCCTAACGAAAGATGGGTGGTGCAGATATACCTGTGCAGCACCAAAGCTGTTAATACCAGTAAACACTAAGGCATTCTGCTGTGTGGCTATCTGCAAGCCAGTTAGCTGGATCGGGATCGTATGATTGACACCATCCAGACGCGCATCAATGGCCAAAGGCTCACCCGTGTTAGCGACTAAAGCTACATTAGGGCTACTACCATTAGGTTTGTGGGCATCAAGGTTCTGGTCAAATGCACTGGTGGCACTAGGGCTTAGGCGCAGAGCGACCTCGTCCCTTGAGGTGCCACCAATTGATAAGTTAATCCGGAGTAACGGGTCAATAATGGTACCGGTACGCTTTAGACTAGCTGCGGTGGAATTGAGCATACTAGGAGTGAAGCTAAGTGTCGCACCAGCGCCAGTGGCCACCACATAGAAGGCCTGCCCTGCAGGAATGAGGGAAGTACCGCCATTGACACCAACTCCATTAGCGTATGACGAATAGACTGCACCACTAGGCCGATTGGTCCAGAAGTGGATTTCGTCTGCAATATTGTTTTTGATCGGTCCGTAGGCCCAATCCGCAGTAGATGGGTAAGGATTACCTACAAGGTTCCATCCGTTAGGGTTGCTGCCAGCGAATGTGCAATTGGTTGGGCAGTATGGCAATGGTGGGAAGTTAAAACTACCAAATGCTGGGGCACCTCGATATTCCCATACACCCGATAGGGCCGAGTTTTTGCTAACCCAAACACGGGCACCTACGCCCAATGAAACTGGCTGCGCTGCAGACTTCACTTTATAAAATCCGTTGTTGGACAAGATGTTATTGTAGAGTGGACTATAGAAATAGAATGAGCCACCTCCAGCAACTGCCGTATTAAAGGTATTAGGTGCAAAAACACCACCCCGTTGCGCAAAGTTGCTCACTTTTGGGCCAGCGACAGGGGAAGCCAAAAAGAACCATCCACCTGTTGGGTCCGAAAGTTGGCTGGTATTGTATTGACGCTCGACTACGAAATTTGTGGCCCCAAGGATCGTCGGATTGGCGCCAAAATCAGACCAATTAGCAATGCCTGCAAAGCTGACAGATTGTTTGAGGCGGATCTCTTGGCCATTAAAATTAACGAAGAATGACTCCTGATTGATGGACAATTTATCTAGGATTGTGATCGGGCTTTTGATCTCAGCTGAGGACGAACCACTTCCCGAAATCGATAAAGTCTTGAGCTGATAAACACCAGCGCCTAACAATATTGAAGTCAAATTAGCACTGCTCCCATCTATTGTTGCATCCCCATTGACAGTACCTAGATTGATGAGACTATCTGCCACTATGAGTGGGAAATTAGTAGCATTGTCACCAACCAAACGAGCACCCGCCTTGACGATCACTTTGCCCAATACATAGGGGTGACCAAGCGTAAGGCTAGCATCATTGAGGGTCAGTGTACCTGATGCGACAGTGATTTGGGTAGCGGGATCTGATGGCGGTAATCCACCGGTGTTAAGGCCATTGAATGCCCATTTGGTATCATCCTTAAAATTACCTGTGCCAGACCATACCCAGTAGGTAGGTGTTGCTAACACAACCGTAACAGGTGCTGAAACCCCAGATGTACATCCTCCCAAGATCGTCTGGACCGTGTAGCTACCGGCTGCCGTGGCAATGATGGTTTGGCTAGTGGCTCCAGTGGACCATAGATAGGCAATACCTGCTGGTGCGGATAGCGTTACACTACCACCATCGATGAAGGTTGTCGGCCCGCTTGGGGTTATGGTTGGTGTTGTGGGTGGGCTTGTGATGGTAACAACTACAGCCTCGCTCACGGCCGAGGTACATCCGGTAAGGATGGTCTGGACAGAATAGCTACCATTGGTACTAACAGTGATTGACTGGGTGGTGGCTGCAGTGGACCAGAGGTAACTATAGCCAGCTGGGGCAGTTAGGGTGACAGAGCCACAACCAGAAACGGCACCATTGGGACTAATGCCTGGTTTTGGTGGGCACCCACTTAGGTTAACACTAGCGAAATAGGCTTGGGCCTCAACCCCTAATGTCCAGAACTCCCCACCAATGCAAACAGCACTGCTATTGATCGAAAGTGCATGGACGAAACCGTTAAGGTTTGGATGCCAACTATTAGGCAGCCCAGTGGCCGAGTCTAAGGCCGCGACAAAATTTCTGCCAATGCCCGAAAATACAGATACCTGACCACCTACGTAAATCGTAGATCGGTACAGTCCAAAGGTCAATATGGGTCCGTTAGCCTCCGGATTCCAAGACGTGGCTAGTGCTGTTGAGCTATTGACCGCGCCAAGGTAGTAGCGTACTTGGCCACCAATACTCGTAAAATATCCTCCCGCATAGACCGTTGATCCGCTAACCGCAAGGCTTCGAACTGTCCAGTTAGGTGCTGGTCCCCAACCAGTGGCTGCGCCAGTGGTTAGATTTGTGGAGGCTAGATATTGTATATTCAGTCCGCTAATGGTGGTGTAGTCCCCTCCTATGTATGCATAGTTGCCATCAAAGGCAAAGGCCCTCACTGCTCCATTCAGATTTGGGTCCCAGGCGGTGACAAGGCTAGTCCCAAGATCAAATGATGCAGCCCGGTTACGCGTTTGCCCTGCAATAGAGGTAAAGTCGCCACCGACATAGAGTTTGCCACCATTTATGGCTAAGGTTAAGGTTATTTGATTTGGCGCAGGGTCCCAGCTGGTGGGCAAGCCCGTGCTGGTGCTTATCCCGGCCAAATAGGAGCGCGTTTGCCCCCCTAAAGTGCTAAATAGGCCTCCTGCATAGATCGTGGATCCATCAAGTGCTAGGGCCCTGACACTTCCGTTGGTAGACGGATTCCAACTGGTAAGCTCGCCAGTAGTGGCATTGAGAGCCGCAAGCCGGCTGCGATTAACGCTGCCTATGCTACTGAAAATGCCACCGACATAAGCCTGATTACCAGAAACATTCACGGCATTGACCGTGCTCAGCGCATTGGGGTCCCAGCTAGTTACGGCACCAGTACGTATATCCAAAGCGCCTACACGATTGCGTACAGCCCCTCCAAGACCAGTGAAATCGCCACCAACATAGAGCAATCCACCACTGATGTCAACCGAATATATAACGTTATTAGCAGATGAAATCCATGTGGTTGCAAGGCCCGTTTGGCGGCTTATGCAAGCTAATCTATTACGCGTAGTGGTGACTGCTGTGCGCGTAAACACCCCAACTGCAAAAACAGTAGTATCTGTTACGGCTAGGCAATAAACAGTATTGTTCATGTTGGGGTTCCAGCTTGTAGCTGCACCAGTCGTGAGGTCAAGCTGGGCAAGGCGATTGCGTGTTTGCCCGCCAATGGTGGTAAAGTCCCCACCGACATAACAAGCAGTCCCTTTGACCACTATAGTCCTGACGGCACTGCCTGCCGAAGGGTTCCAGCTGAGGGCTAGGCCAGTGACAGGATCAAGTGCAGCAATTCGGTTACGGGTTTGTCCTCCGATACTCGTGAAACTACCACCAACCAGAATACTTGTCGGTGTAGCCACGATAGACCTGACTGAACCGCTCGCATTCGGGTTCCAAGCCAAGACCGCACCTGTTGTGGCATTGACCGCTGCAATCCGAAAGCGGGTGACGCCGCCAATATTGACAAAATCGCCACCAACATAGAGGACATTACCAATTAGTGCCAAGCTACGGACTGATGTATTAGCCAAAGGATTCCAGTTCATGTCAAGCATGCCGCTGGCCAAGATATGCGCTACATTGCCTCTTCCTACCGCACCAACAGTCGAAAAGGATCCGCCAATATACCACCCACCATTTCCGTCAGCAATCGAAACATTGACTATGCCAACTACTTTAGGGATTTTTAGGTTTGCTTTGCCCGTTGTGAGATCAACTGGTACACCTTGGCCTGACTTAGGGCCAAACGCAGTAAAATCACCTCCCATATAGATGGTGTTGCCAGACCGCAGGACGGAATACACAATCCCATTAGGCTCCCACATCGTGGTGTCGTTGGTTTGGGCATGTAGCTGGGCAAATGCCAACATACAAAACAGGATCAGGCCGTATTTCAGTCGGGGCCAAGCCAACAAGGATAATGGCGGGCAATTTGACCATGGCTGGTCAGGCGTTGCGATTTTCATCAGGTTTTGGCGTATTGCGTACAGGGCTTGAAGATGGCTGGCAAATAATCCGTTGTTGGACCTTGCCAGTACCTCAAAAAAGAGGCACACCAACCCACAAGCTAGCCCTTATTCTGTACAACCTGCCTAGCAAGGCCTAATAAAAGTATTTTAATATTTTTTCACCCTAATGTTGTTAGTAATACAGCGATTTTTTAGTCTTCGGAGCGTAATATTTCATTAGTTTTTAGGCAGATCTCTACCATAAGAAATGTTAGCACTTTACTCGGTGGTGGCAAGTTGTTAGGAGGTGTGAACTCTGATTTGTCGGATCGGAGCTGAACGCAGGTTGTGGATTAGTCCCTCCAAACTGGGCCAGTCGGTTAATTAATGGGGATTAACATTTTACACCAATAGCTGCATATTGGCAAATGATGGCTTAAAATTGAAATGCTGGTTCATCTCCATACTCGTACTGAATTTCGCCTTGTCGGCTTTCAAGGAGAGGACATCCTAATTGCAATTTACCAATACCCTGTTGTATCCAATTTGGCCCTACCATAAACTCCCCTACCCTATTCTGGTAATAACCACTACCACGCAAAAAAGCCACTTGCGGTTAACAAGTGGCTCATAATTATCAATACGAGTAGTTAATGCCTTAGGCGATGGTAATCTCGTCAGAAAGATAAACATCCTGAATGGTATTGAGCAGCGCAACACCCTCAGCGAATGGGCGTTGGAAAGCCTTACGACCAAGGATTAGACCAGTACCACCAGCGCGTTTGTTGATGACGGCGGTTGTTACTGCCTCAGCAAGATCGGAAGCACCTTTGCTTTCACCACCAGAGTTGATGAGGCCAGCGCGGCCCATGTAGCAGTTGGCGAGTTGGTAGCGGGTCATGTCGATCGGGTGATCGCTCATGAGGTCGGTGTACATTTTAGGATGCGACTTGCCAAAGTTCAGGTTGTTGAACCCAGAAGCAGCGGTGGTCGGCATCTTTTGTTTGATGAGGTCAGCCTGCAAGGTAGAGCCTAGGTGGTTGGCTTGGCTCGATAGGTCAGCAGCGGTATGGTAGTCAACACCATCCTTCTTGAAGCCATTGCTACGGGTATAGCACCATAGGATGGTGGCCATGCCAAGCTCGTGTGCACGCTCGAAGGCGGCAGCAACTTCTTGCAACTGGCGTGTGCTTTCGGGCGCACCCCAATAGATGGTCGCACCGACGGCAGCAGCGCCTAGGTTCCAGGCATCATCCACCGAGCCGAACATCACTTGGTCAAATTTATTTGGGTAGGTCATCAACTCGTTGTGGTTGATTTTAACGATGAACGGAATGCGGTGGGCATACCGACGTGACATCATTGCAAGGCCGCCAAAAGTGGTTGCCACAGCGTTACAGCCGCCCTCGATGGCCAACTTGATGATGTTTTCGGGGTCGAAATACATCGGGTTGGGGGCGAAGCTACCGCCAGCAGTGTGCTCGATGCCTTGATCAACAGGCAGGATTGAGATATAGCCTGTGTTCGCCAAGCGGCCATTGTTGTAGAGGGCAGCTAGGTTGCGCAGGACTTGCGGATTGCGGTTGCTTTTCTCGAACACACGGTCGATGAAATCAGCACCTGGCAAATGCAGATGGCTAGCATCGATCGTTTTGCAGCTGTGGTTAAGCAAGCTGTCGGCATCAGCACCCAAGAGGGCTTCTATTTTGCTAAATGACATAAAGATGTAAGGGGGAGTTCGGGGGTACTAAAAATGATTCGGTTGTGATCAAAACTGGGCGAAGATAGCCCTTTTTGCCAAGGATGCTAGGCTCGTCACAAGTCCCGTATCAGTTATTAAAGGTATGATAACAGGGCTTGGGCAGGCTTTGTATCCTTAACAGGGTCGCTTCATTGACTAACCCTGGCGAGGCTACCATGCTTTCATGGCAATCAACCCAAAAGTAAACCAACAAGGGTCCCAGAATAATCACATTCAGACATCTAAAGCAGGGTAAAGCAAACTTGGGCACTAGGTCCTTAGGACAAAAACCAGCCTATGCTTGGCGTTTAAGTAGGTCCCTGATCTCTGTCAGGAGCTTTTCTTCATTGCTCGGCTCTGGCGCAGGCACTGGTGTTTCAGGGGTTTTGGTTGCTGCATCATCAGCTTTGCGGGTGATCTTGTTAATGGCCTTGATGAGCAAAAATACCACAAAAGCAATGATCAAAAAATCGATAACTGCCTGCAGGAACAATCCGTAATTGATTGTGACAGCAGGTTTGTCTGCAGTTGCCTTTACCAAAGTTAGGGCTAATTTACCAAACTGCTCGCCTTGTAAAATCGCACCTATCGGTGGCATAATGATATCCGACACGAGGGAGGCACTTATCTTACCAAAGGCAGCACCTATGACGACACCGACGGCCAGATCGACCACGTTGCCACGCATGGCAAAGTCCTTGAACTCCTTAAAAAATCCCATAATTCGTTTTGGGGTGTATTGGTTGGACTAATAATCTTGATACTAAAACTGGGCGCCTAGAACTTGAATAAAAAACCAAGGGCTAGGGACTGGCTGTACTGCACTTTTTTGTCTTGGTCGTAGTCATACAAGAAGATGGCCCCTAGGTTGACGTTCACAAAACGGTTGACTCTGGCCGTGACCGAAACATCGAGCCGATGGACCAGCCCCTGCGAAATGAGGTTGAGCTTGGCATAGTCTAGGGTGCTGACATACCGCGCCTTGAGGTTAAGGTTCTTGGCCACATCCTTATCAAAAGTAGCCAACAGCTGGAACACCGCTTGGGTGCGGACATACTGACCTACAGCGACACCATAGTTGCCATCAACCGTGCGGTAGATGATAGTATCTGTCACGATGGTATGGCGCAGGCCCCCTACACCCATCCGGACGCTGGCGTAGCTTGTTGGGCGATATTCAACACCTAGTGCCTCGGTGAGGTAGCCAGGGGACAAAAAGTTGGACACGTATGTGGTGGTCTCCTGGCCAGCGGCGTCCTTGTCATACTTAAAGCCCTGCGCAAACTGACTATTGAACGTCACCGAGCCGAAGAAGTCCCACTCGGGGGCAAACTTGTAGCCCACTTTGTTGTCAATAAAGATCAGGTCGTTGGTTTTGCGTTGGCCCTGCCCTTGGTTCTGGACTAGGCCAAAGGTGAGCTGAGTGTCGTGCGTATAGCTGAGGTTTTCGCGTTGGTATTTGGCCGCAAACTGGGCCACCCCACCAAACGCAATCGAGTTAACCCCACCCGCCTTCCAGTTCTCGCTAAAAGAGGCTTGGTTCAGGAAAAGACCAAGTTGCCCATCCGACTTCCAGTGTTTGACGGTATCAACCTTAGTGACGTTTGGCTCTGGTGTTGTGGGCTCCTGTGCTAAGCAGATGCTAGCAGCAAACAACAAGCCAATGGTCAGAATTTTGGATAGTAGTGGTGTAATCATCAAGAGAGCAAAAAGGAAGCGGCATCAAACCAAAACGAGCGATGGGGCTCTGCTTTCGGATGAGCAAAGCCAGCCAAACATAGGATTAAATTAGCAAAATACTGTTGGTCTGTGCAAACCTCTGCCCAATTTTCGGCGATTGATTTGGTGGGGTGCAAGTACCCAAACCATGCCTATTTGCGCCTCAGCATGGCGAGCGATAACCCTTCGGCCCAGATGGCATAGCCAGCAAAAAGGCCAACAGAGCCCATGGTATAGGCTATTCGTATCATCGGATGCCATGCCGCACCAAACAGCTGCTGCACCAACACAAGGCCGACTGCGATTGCCACATAACGCAAAGTTTTCGCCCACTGGTAAGGCACCGGCCAGTACCGCTGACCAAGTAGGTAACAGGCCACCGACATCAGCAAATAGCAAAGCATTGTCACGAGAGCCGACCCCATGTAGCCCAGAATAGGTATCAATATCAGGTTGGCAACAAGCGTGAAAGCCGCCCCACCTAGGCTGATATAGGTGCCAAAACGAGTATTGTCCGTGAGTTTGAACCAAACGGTAAGGTTGTAGTACACCCCTAGTAACATATTGGCCAACAGCAACACTGGCACGATGTCTAGCCCTGTGAGATAGACTGCCTTCTTGAGGAACAATGGCGCCAGCCACCAAAGATTGAGGCTGACTCCAACAAATAGAGACAAACAAACGATCACGAAGGCATGCATGACCTTGGCGAAGACCTCAGGGGCATTGCGCTCCTGGGCTTTGCTGAAGAAGAAAGGATCGGCAGCGTAGCGGAAGGCCTGAATGGCAAGGCTCATAAAAATGCTGAGTTTATAGCAGGCACCAAACACACCAAGGGCCTCTTTGTTGGTGAGCCCGTCATAAAAACCAATGGGCAGCACCTTGACCAATATCAACCGGCTAAGCATTTCGTCCACCATGCCGGCCATGCCCATGATCAGCAAGGGCCAGGCATAGACCGTTAGTCGTTTGACCATCTCTGCCGACCAAATCAGCCGCATTTGTATGAACTGAGGCACTAGCATCAAGGCCATCACACCATTGGCGATCAGGTTGGCCAAGAATACGTAGCCAGGGCCAAGGGCAGGGTCATAAAGTGGGGCGACTAATTGTTGCCAGTCGGAACCCCACGCACCAGCGCCAGCGGGCAGGACAACACCCAAGAATAAATGATTGAGGCAAAAGGTCAAGACGATACTTGTCATCCTGACGATCACGAAACGCAAGGCCTTGCCCTCCAGCCGCAGCTTAGCGAAGGGCAGCACTACAAATGCATCGATCAGCATCGTGAATACCATCCAGCGGATGTAAATGCCCTTACCGGGTGCCTCTACAGATGCCGCCACCTGGTCTGCCCAAGTGTACAGGATCAGGCTTAGCGAAACAGACACCAAGGCCAAGATGCTGAAGGACTGGCCATAGAACTTGGCTTTTTCGGCATCAGTGGCCAGCTTGTTGCTCGCAAAGCGGAAGTAGGTTGTCTCCAGGCCGAAGGTGTAGACCACATTCAGGAAAGCCACCAGTGCATAGATGCCCGTGATGTCCCCAAACTCGCCCGCCTTGAAGACGGACGTATGGAGTGGGACCAAGAAGTAGTTAAGGGTGCGGCCCAGTATGCTGCTGACGCCATAGAGGGCAGTCTGGCCCGCTAGTTTTTTGAGCATTGACATAGGGTCGGGCTTTCGGTAGGCCTATCGACCTTTGAAGGCAGGGCTACGCTTTTCGAGGAAGGCAGCAGTGCCTTCATGAAAGTCATCAGTTTTGCAGGCATTGGCAAAAGCATTTGCTTCGGCCTGATAGCCATCTTCTGCAAGCAGGGCGGCGTTAGCACAGTCGATGACAAGGCCTAAGGCAATCGGAGCCTTGGTCATCATTTTGTCGGCCAGCTGCAGGGCTTTGGCCATGGCTGCTTCCTTATCAGCCTCAACATGGTTCACTAGGCCTAGGCGATATGCCTCGTCTGCTGAGATGGCATCGCCAGTGAGCATCAGCTCGAGCGCGCGACCTTTACCAACAAGCAAGGTGAGGCGTTGGGTACCTCCGTAGCCTGGGATTAGGCCTAGGTTAACCTCTGGCTGCCCGAACTTGGCACTGCTGGCAGCAATCCGGATATGACAGGCCATCGCCAGCTCGCATCCACCGCCAAGGGCAAACCCGCTGACAACAGCAATC
>CANHWS010000055.1 GCA_947464365.1 Cytophagaceae bacterium
ATTACACAACCTTGCTGCATGGCATCTATATATATAAACGCTTTTGTTCTCAGGAGGCTACCAACATTGTTGGTGGCCTTGCTTTGGATTTTGGGGGGCTGCGATACGTTTAAGGAGGATATGAGGCCCACTGGTGCCAACAAAACCACCATTGCCTTGGCCGACAATTATGCCACGACTGCCAATCGTTCTATCATCATTCGCCCCTTGCTCAACGACACTGTATATAGCAATGCCCGCATGGTAATGGCTTCCCCAGCAGTCGGTAGCATCCAGGCCATCAGCCAATCAGACTCCTTTCTATATAGTCCACGTACCAATTATGTAGGTCTTGACTCGGTCGAGTACACCCTCTTCAGCGGAAATACGACTACTACTGCCAAGGTCAAAATCCGCGTAGAGCGCGGCTCTGACTCTTGCAAGATCGTCACCGTCACTGATGACATCGAATTGATGGCTTATAGCTCTGTCACTTTCAATCCGGTGAGCAATGACCTTAACTGCGACCCAGTGGGCCTAAGTGCATACTACACCCCCTATAATGGCATTGCCGCTAGTGGTGGGCGTAATCTTATTACCTACACTCCCAGACCAGGTTTCGTAGGGGTTGACACCTGCCATTACTTGATCTGTTCCGTCTTCGGAGGCTGTGCACAAGGCAAGGTGATCTTGCGCGTACTTGCTAACCCAAGCTGTGATACTGCTTTCAGACCACAATCAGACACGGTCTACTTCTCAAGCACCCAGATTCAGCCTGTTCGTTTTACTATAGCTAGTTTACTCGAAAACGATCGACGTTGTCAGGGAGACATCAATGTCAATTCGTTCCAGACCCTGAATAACCCCGCTGCAGGATCGTTATACCTGACTGGCACTACCCTAAACTACGAGCCACAAGGCAATGCGGCCACCGTGTCGTTCCGTTATAATATCTCGAATGCTACCAATACCATCAGCCGCAATGCAACAGTGGTATTGGTCCCTAGATAGCGTTGTGGCCTTTATATCCAAACGATCTTGCCGAGGGCAACCTCAAGCCTTGGCGCCTTCTGGATATACAGAGTTTCTCTAGGAAAAAGTACCCAATATAGTACCCCCCACATGGTATAACAGATTCACGAACAGCCTTTGAAGTACTCTGACGAGGACATAATCGCAGGATGTGCACAGAACAGTAGCCGTCATCAGGAGGCCCTGTACAGCAAATACGCCTCAAGGATGATGGCGTTATGTCTGCGTTATGCCTACACTAATTTTGAGGCAGAGGATATTTTTCAGGAGGCCTTTGTCAAGGTGTTTCAGAAACTTAACCAGTACCAGAACAAAGGTTCGTTCGAAGGCTGGATGAGACACATTTTTGTCAACACGGCCCTAAACCATTACACCAAAAATAAAAAACACTACCAACACGAGGACGTCGAACAACAGTTTGACATCAGTGTAGCCGAAGTGGATATTATGAGTAGGCTGTCCCACGAAGACCTTTTGACCCTCATCCAGCAATTGCCGGACGGGTACAGGATGATTTTTAACCTAAACGTCATCGAAGGCTATACCCATAAAGAAATTAGTGATATGCTCGGGATCAATGAAGGTACCAGCAAGTCACAGCTTAGCAAGGCGAAGTCCATCTTGCAGAAAAAAATATTACAGACCAAGACAGTCGCTAGTCATGTCGCTTAATCAAGAAGAAAAAGACGGCCTCGAAAACCTGTTCCAGAACAAGTTTAAGAATTGGGAGGTGCCACCACCACCTGATGCCTGGGCCAATATCAAGGGGCAGATCAATCAGCCTAAAACAGCATTTCTGGCCTGGAAGTCAGTATTGCCTTTGCTTGCCCTGCTCATGATTGTAGGTGGGGGCTATTGGTACACCACAGATGAGTTCCAGCAGGTCTCATTGGCCAATCCTCATCCTAACCAACCGACCTCCCAGCCAAAGGCAACTGACCAATTGGCCAACGAAGTGTTGACCAAGCAACCACAAAGCATAACCGCAACAGTTGAAAATCCTAGCCAAGTTGCCACCACTCAGGTTCTGACCCAAGGCCCTAGCAGCACAAATGCGTCAAAGCACTCTGGTAATTCCGTAGATTCACCAGAGGGCAAACAAGCAAAATCAACAGAATTAAATGCCGAAAGCCATCTTCTGAGTCATGTTGGAGCCACATCACCGATGGTAAAAGAACATGCCTCTATCACTGTCAGGCCAGGTACCACCATGCCCTATCGCCAGACCAATAGGTCAGTTATGGGCGCTGAAATCAATCCCAATCAAATCGTCGCCCAGCGTGTTTCTGGGTTAGCCGAAGATCAAGACCCATCCCCGGCTACCGAAACAACATCTACAAATAAGGCATCTAGTCTAACACCCAATCAGATGCCTGGCTCGGATAGCCCATTAGCAAAAAGCGCCATCCTGACCGCTAAGGTTGCTGCCACTGCTGCCAATGGCATACGGGACCATAGTGGTATTTCGGAGGATCAGACCAAGGGGAAAGCAATAGGCACAAGCGGGCCATCCAACGCTCCTAATTCAAGTGATCAAGATCAAACCAGAAGGCAAGACCAACAATCTGAGGCTAGCCTCACGAACATCCAGATCCAATCCAAAGCAACAAGTGGACTACAAAACCAAGTCGAAATCAATGACCTGTCAATCGATGCCAAGTTAGAAGCTAACCGTAAGGACGAAATTAGACCGCTGGTTGATCAGTTATCTGCTAACAATGCACCAAATCACAACCCCGTGATCGTTGCTGGCACCAGAGGCAAGGCTGAGCTTGGCCTGACCAAATGGTCAGTGGATGCCTACATAATGCCACGATTTTCTTTCAGGAGGGTAGAGGCAGGACTTGAAAACGAAATGCAGGTCCGGTCGCTCGAGAACCAAAATCGGTTTTCTGCAGACCGTATTGGTTATGAGGCTGGGGCTAGGTTGGTGCGCACCATCAGCAATCGCTTTGAGCTTAATGTCGGTCTCCATTTTGCAAGCATCAACGAGGAGCTAGTCTATAAAGTTGATCACAGTACCCCCGTCGGCTTGACTCAGTCCACCAACCAAGATGGAAGTATGATGCTGACACCAGTCTTTGCGTCTGGAACGGTACAGCAGAAGAGCTCATTCTATTATGGCGGGCTCAATCTGGGGACCAGTCTTTATCTGGCCAACACCGACAGGATCAGACTTTCAGGTGGATTAGGTGCTAACTGGTTGATGCGTGGGTACACCGCCCGTGTTCATAATGGTGTGCCAATGGCAGATTTCGCGTTTCCTGAGGCAAATGAGCCGTTCCAGCAGATCAATATGCACCTTTACACAGGTATAGCTTACATCCAGCCAGTGTCGGACAGAATTTCGGTGATGGTCGAGCCAACGCTCAATTTTTTCCTGTTCAGCACCTATGCAAAGCGCGAGCCTATTTCTGTGACCCCAACGACCTTGGGCCTCAACCTGATGCTGCGCTATAAACTATAGTAGGCCATTATCTATCTAAGTTTCAGGATGCACTTTGCGACCATGCACCAATGACTGGTGTTAATAGCTCGTCAATGGTGTGGCTCCTTGCAGACTAGTTGTTAGTTTTGCAGACGGAAAACTATGGCTAACGCTGCCCGCTGCCTTCAGCATTTCTTTTTGCCCCCTTTGTTGTCGCTTTTGGCGTCGCTCGTTACTTCCATATCTTTTTGGGTGGTTGTTATTTGGTTGGGAATCAGCATGAGCGCATTTGCGCAGGTACAACCGCATCCACCTAAATCGGAAGCGCCAAGCACGAGCCTACCTAGGCCCAAGGTCAAACCAAAGCCTAAGGTCACAACCAAGGTAAAGGCCAAATCTGCAGTCAAACAGTCGGTACTGCCAAAGGCTTCCCCACCCCAAGATAGTGTTGAAGTAGCCCAACCTATCCGACTCCCACGCCTGACCGACTCAGTTGCGATAGTAAAACCACTTGATAGTATCAGTTTGGCAATTGCTAAACGAGACAGTATCAGGCGCAACAAACGCAGCTCGGTCCAGACCGCCGTCAAGTACTCCGCTCAGGACTCCATGACGTTTGACGTCGCTACTAATCAGTTTTTCCTCTATAACAAGAGCAAGGTGGACTATGGCGAGATGAAACTGGAGGCCAATGTCATCGACCTAAACTGGAAAACAAGCATCGTCAATGCCCGCCCCTTGGCAGACAGCACGGGCAAACTCAAAGGAGTGCCCCTCTTCGAGCAGGGTACAGATAAATATCAAGCTCAACGGATCAAGTTCAACTTCAAGACCAAGAAGGGGATCATCACTGGCCTTGTGACCCAGAACGGTGAAGGATACATACAGGGCGAAAGGGTCAAACGACTACCTAATGAGGAGATGTTTGTCCAGAATGCCCACTATACGACCTGCAACCTAGCGCACCCACACTTTTATATTAATGCCCCCCAGATCAAGATGATCCCCAATGACAAGATCATTACTGGGCCATTTAATGTTGTGATTGCGGATGCACCTACACCGCTGGGCTTTCTGTTTGGCCTCTTCCCTGTGCCAGAACGGCAATCTGCTGGTATCATCATCCCTGTTTATGGCGAAAGTGTGGATCGTGGGTTCTTCCTCCGCAACGGTGGTTTTTATTTCCCAATAGGCGACTATGCAGGCGTAAAACTATTGGGCGAGATCTATACCAAAGGTAGCTATGGCCTTAACGTCCTGACCAACTACAAGGTCCGCTACGGATTCCAGGGCAACTTAAACCTGCGTTACAACCGCCGCCTCACTGGTCAAGAGGGTTTTGAGAACGTGGGTGAAGACTATTGGTTAGATTGGAGTCATATCCCATTGAGCCGCGGAAACAGTCAGTTCAGTGCCAGCGTTAGCCTAGGCAGTACTAATTATAATACCCTCAACAGCCAACTAGCCGAAAACTACCTCAGCAGTAATTTTAACTCCACCATCAGCTATGCAAAGCAGCTGACAGGTACCCCTTTTAACTTCAACATTGCAGCCACACAACAGCAAACCAACGCTGCCGATGCTCGTGGGCGCCGAACTACTACTGTTACTGCTACCTTACCAAGCTTGGTCTGGAATATGAACCGGATTTATCCCTTCAAACGGGAGGGGTCCTTGGGCAACACTTGGTGGCAAAAGATCAACATTGGTTGGTCTGCCAATGCCCAAAATTTTTTGACCAATGCCGCGCCTCAGTCCTTGGCTTTGTCTGGAACCCGCCTCCTAAACCCCACCGCCGATACATTGATCCCGTTTAACGGTACCAACTTTGGCCCCCTTTTCAATCGAGGTCGGTTTGGTGTCCAGCACACCCTCCCGATCAGTACCACACTTCAAGCCTTTAAGTACTTCAACCTTTCACCAAGTCTTACCTACACCGAGGTCTGGAGCACCCGCCAGATCAGGTATCAGTATCAAGACCGTGGCCCTGGACAGAGGGGTGTGTTTGCAGATACGCTCAATCAATTTGGGAGGGCAGGCTGGCTCGAAGGCTTTGGTATCAATACCAATACCAGGATTTACGGTACGTTCTTCGTCAAGCGAGGAGGTGTCGAGGCTATTCGTCATACGTTGCTGCCTAGTATTGGCATTAGCTTCAGGCCCAATTATGCAGACGCGGGCTATGGCATCTATAAACGTGTGCAGGCTGATAGCACAGGCCGAGAAGTTGTTTATAATCCGTTCCAGCTCTCACCGTATGGAGTGGTCGGCGCTGGTCGATCGGCCAATATCAATTTCGGGCTCACCAACACCTTCGAGGCCAAAGTGCGCAAAAAAGGCAATGCTGACACCATCAAGGGTAGTAAGGCTTTCGAGAAGGTCACCTTGTTTGACAATATTGGCATCAATGGGTCATACAACCTTTTAGCTGACTCCTTTAATTTATCTGCCATTTCGCTCACGGCCCGTACCCGCCTTTTTAATAAGATTGACATCAACATGAACGGCAGCCTAGATCCCTACAGCCGGACTGAGATTGAGGGCACTGGCCAACTAAGACGGAATAAAGATCTGGCTTTGGGTCGCGGGCAGGGTTTTGGTTACCTGGACTTTATCAACCTAGCGATGAGTACCTCCTTAACGCCAGAAGGGCTCGGCCTCAAACCCAACACCGCCAAAAAAGGTCTTGACAAAATGAATGACCAACAGTTGGCTTTCGTCAATGCCAACCCTGATCTCTATGTGGATTTTAACATCCCCTGGACCATATCTGTGGGGTATAACTTGGCCTACTCGCGGGGGATCAACCAAGAAGCTAGTGTAACCCAGACCATGAACTTCAGCGGAGACGTTAACATTACCGAGAACTGGAAGGTGGGCGGCTCGTCTGGTTATGACTTCAAGAACAGGAACTTTAGCTATACCAACATCAACATTTACCGCAACCTACACTGCTGGGAGATTAAGTTTAACTGGATCCCCTTTGGTTTCCGCCAGAGTTATAACATCGATATCAACGTTAAGGCCAGTATCCTTCAGGATCTGAAACTAAGCCGGCGCCGCAGTTGGTATGATCGCTAGGCCTTAGTCATTGATCGGTTTTCTTCTAGAGACCATGATTGAGGTTGTTCCCAAACCCGAAACAAAAAACACCCTTACAGCGATGTAAGGGTGTTTTTTGTTATGGCACTATCTGTGAGACTAGATGCTTAATCGTCGTCTTCAACAACGGCAAGTTCAGGAGAGAGTACTGATGGTTTTTCTTGTTTTTTGTCTTTGTACTTTTTGACCTGACTTTTCAGGGCCTCAAGGGCGATGTCGGCAGCAGCTTCGAATGTGCTGCTGGTTTCTTTTGCAAAGAGGGTAGTACCAGGCAGGTTTATTTTGACTTCGAGCATCTTGTTGTCCTTGCTTTCGCTGTCCTTGTGAAGGCGAAGGAAAACCTCGCCGTCTATGATGCGGTCAGAAAAGGTGTCAAGCTTGTCTAGCTTTTTCTGAATGAAATCGATGAGTTTGATGTCTGCATCGAAGTGAATGCTCTGAATGTTGAGTTTCATAAGCAAAAGGTAGTGGTTAGGTAAAACGAAAAAGTTCGTGATGCTGTTAGGGGGCAAGGCCACTGGCCTTAACACCAAGTGATGGCTCCGCGTTTGGTGGCCGTGCTTTCTCAGGTGTTTTTCTGGCTGCCCTCGTTTGGTCAACCGTCGAAATCCAAGGCGAGTGCCTTGCCCTCTAACAGGATAGTTAGTTACGCAATCGTTATCTCAATGTCAAGAAATATTTGTCAAATCTGACAAATGGCGGTTCAATCAGGCTGCTAATCCGGATTTTACCCACTTTATTGACTAGAGATCCCTTGCGATCCTGACATATAACTCAATGGCAGAATTCGTGCCAAAACCACATTCAGATGTCCTGTAGAGCCCTAAACTAAATCAGCCAAGCACCTGATCCTTTTCTTTGGATTCGGTACTTGGCTGATACTACTTGCTAATGCTTGCTATTACAAAGGGCCAATTTAGGGACCTACTTTGTCAGACTGGGCAGGCTATCTGTCCGGAAAGGAACTGCTGGCAGACCTGCAGCATTATATAAGTCCAGCTCACCTGGGTTGTTAGCCCAAGCATAACGCACTGCTGTTGGGTTGTTTACATCTTCAGCATATACCACCACTTGCTGGCCAACCACCTCGGCCTTAGCCCAATGCCAAATATTGTTGGCGTCAGAAACAGCAAAGCCTTTTAGGTAGCCATATTTGTCACGGACCTCAAGGGGTTTGCCTTCGGTGTTTTCGTAATTGATGTAGACCCTATTGCCTTTCACCTCATGTGATTTGTACATAGGCCCTGCTGGCACAACTGACTGGCCATAGACTACTCTTTTGGCCGCTTGATATAACCTTGCTCCTACGTCTTGTTTATTGCGGGGGTGGATGTCATTGGCCTCACCTATATCGATGGTGCAGGCCATACCCGTGTTTGGTAATGCTAGGGTCATTGTTTGGGCTTCGCGGAGCTCTGCCCAGTCGCTATCGACTGGCTTGGCTGTTTCGAGTCTATAATTGGCTAGCTGGACGTAAAGGAATGGAAAGTCACCCTGAGCCCAACGACTCCGCCAGTCCTTTATCATGGTCGGGAACAGCTTGCGGTATTGGAGGGCCCTTGTAGCATTCGACTCACCTTGATACCAGATCACACCCTTGATGGCATAAGGGATAATAGGGTTGATCATGGCATTAAACAAAACTGTTGGGGTGTTCTGGGTATTGATATTTTCGGGCTTGGGTGGCAGTTTGCTATTATCGGTTGCGACACGATAGTTCCACTCGTAGGCCAGCGAAATGTTCTTGGTCCCTAGCGACAGGTACAAATCAGCAGGCTCGCCAGTGAATCCACCATCACCGCCTGTGTCTGTCACCTTGACGACGATTGTGTTAGTGCCTGCCTTTAGAATACTGACCGGTATTGCATAGGTGCGGGGTTTGTCCCAACCTTCGCCACCTGCTACCTTGACACCATTGATCCAGACTGAATCGATGTCATCTATTGGCCCAAGGGATAGTTTAACTATAGGCGACGTCGGAAGAGCCTCGATCTTGAAAGTAGTCTGGAAATAAACGATGCCATCGAATGACGGAAGACCACTGTTTTCCCACTTGCCTGGGACTTTCATTTGTTTCCAAGCAGGATTTTTGCTTGGGTCGTATCCCGCATCTGTCCAATACTGGCCATTCTCGGGTTTCGAAGCAAGGTCAGCAGCGCGCATGGCCTTGATCCATTGTTCGATCATGGCTTTGCTGCGAGCTTTGTAGGCATCAATATCCTTGCCTTTGGCATTTAGCTCGTTTAGTTTTTCGTCAAAGTCATTGCCCATTGTCCTCAGGGCCTCTTGGCTAGTCCAGGCCTCAGCCACAGTGCCACCCCATTCCGAGCTGATGATCCCGACCGGAATCTTGAAGTCTTTGTGGATAGAACGGGCAAAGAAGTAAGCTACAGCGGACATCTCTGGAGCTGTTTCGGGACTTACTGCCTTCCATAGCGCGAAGGTGTCCAACAGATCGGTTTGAGGGCTTGGCGCAAAGTTGTTCGTGATACTGATGTACCTGATGTTAGGATACTTGGCCTCTTCGATCTCCTTTTTATAGTTGTTGACCGTTTGCTTCAGGCGCCACTCCATATTGCTTTGCCCACTGGCGATAAAGACCTCACCAATCAGCACATCGTTCAGCACAAGCTGTTGTTTCTTAGTGCTGATCATGACAGTATATGGCCCACCCGCTGGCATTGCGTCAAAAGAGGTTTTCCAATATCCCACAGCATTGGCATTGGTTGCCTTCTTCTGCCCATTGATGCTGACCACCACTGTTTCCTTAGGTTTGCATGTGCCCCAAATTGGTATAGGGCGGTCCCGCTGTAGTACTGCTTGGTGTGTAAATATACGTGCCACCTTCAGGTCAGGATCTTTACCCATAGGAGATGCAGATAGACATGTATTGATACCCAGAACAAGAAGCAATATGGTCCCCAAACGAGACAGGCTCCAATATCCAGACTGTTTGATTTTAGGGATGGTTATGTACATAAAGCGTGAGTTAATCGTGAAGGTGTAGGTGTGTGTCGGACTGTTGGCGGCGTTTTTTGACCAGTAACCAACTTGTAAATTGAGCCTCAGAGGCATTAGTAAGCATGCCATAGAACAATGCTTAGAAGCCAGCACTGCGTAAAGAAACCTTGAGTTTATAGGTTTTATCCTGCAATAGTGGCACATCGGTCCCAGTCCATTGCATAATCAGCGGAATTGGGGCAAAGGGGCCTTTGCCAAGGTCGGTATGGCCAGGTGACATTAGCATGAGTTGGCAGTCCCAGTCGGTCGTTAAGTTGACATAGAGTTGTTTACCATCTGTATTAAAAACGGACCCACTCGCTAAATCAGCATAGCTGTAGTTGGTCGGCACCCAGTATTGCAACTTGCTTATGACTGTGTTGGCCATACTATTGATACTGATTTCGTTGATGATCTCTTGGTCTTGATAGGTCCAGCTAACGGTAGCGCCGATGCCAAACTTGTTGTTATTGCCCTTGACATCTACCAAGTTCCGCCAAACGATCGTGAGTTTGTTGCCGTCTTGGTTAAGATAAATGGAGTCAGCTCCATCTGCAGTGGATAAGGTAGTGCCGTCTGGCAAGCTCAAGAATGGTACCATAGTCGGCACTTGTTGGGCCACAGGTACCTGGATGCCTTCAAATCCGTAAGGGATCGGTAGGTAGTCAGACGTTGCACTGTTCTTGAAGCTACCAACGATGGGCAGCACAAAGTAGTTTCCTGGGTTCCGGACAATCCACCAACCCATCTTTTTGCTCTTGTTCTTGTGGGTGATTGGCACAAACCGACTCACTGGTGGTAGTTCTGGTTTGATGGTCCAAGATGAGATCTTGTTTTTATCGAGTGCGGCAAACAACAGCAGGGCGCTCATTGCCACCTTGCCAAACGTATGGACTGTATAGCCCCAAATGCGGTCAGCACTTGCGTAGCTATATGTGCCTCGGCCGGGCTCTAGCATTCGGTTCAGGTGCTTGGTCGGATTGTATTGGTTAGTGATATAATGATCCCAGGCCTTGGCATAAAGCGCAGCTATCAGCGGGAGTGGAGCTGGACTGAGCTCGGGATAGGTGGCTAAAAAACCACATTGTTCGAACGTGTCATCCCAGCTATTCTGGAGGCTACGACCATAAGGATAGCCATAACCTGTGGCAGGATTGACCATGTCGAACCAAATCTGGTTGCTGTTGATGACAGCTGGTTTAATTTTGACGAGCAAGTCGTTTTTGCCTAATAAGGTAAGTGCCTCCCATGTGAAGTGGTTGAACTCACGACCATAACGGTCATAACGGCCTCTTCCACCTTTATCATCGTCCAGGATGCCATTGTTCTGGTAAATAATATCGGCACATTTATTAGCTAGGTCGTCTAATGCCTCCGGATCAGGATCAAGGCCTATCGACTTACCATAAGCACCTATCAACAGCCCAACTGCTAAATAGTTAAGTGGCCTACCATTGCTTGGTTCACGCTTTACCACATCATAACTCCGGCGGAAATCTAGTCCTGCGCTGATGGTTTTTTGTTCTTCGCCCGTCAACGATTCCCAAATTGGATTACCCTTCAGGCTATTGACGGGTTTGGTTCCTTTGGATTGGTACATCAGTAATGACCTGATCATGAAGAGTTGGCCAAAAGTGTGTGCCACAGGAGCCTCTGCCAACATCCAGGGCTTAAGGAACTTAACAAAGGGGTATTGATTGGTGCCTTTGGCCCCGGTCAATTGTTCGACTGACGCCATCGTCTCGCCGATACTCATCAACATGTAGTCACCACCGACTTTGTTGCCCAAGATGTACTTTGGTATCGGATCGCCAGGTTTGCCCAGCTCATCGATACTAAAGCTTAGCTCCCTTTTGATGACACCACCAATCAACGAATCACGAAAGTAATCCAACTTCATCCGAGGCTGAACATCGGCAGATTGAGCCACAGCTTTATTTACCTCCATAACCAAGCCAAGCAAAATCAAGCTGGCGATAATGGCTGGGTAGAATTTTCTGCCAAAGGCTTTGGGTGGATTCAGATGCATCAATGTTCCGAATTGGGCTAATGAAAAAAATGATGTACTGTTTGGGGCCAATCAGCCAAATAGGGTCTAATAGCGCATATCCTTGAGGCGGATCAGGGCTTCGACATAATAATAGTCAGCATAGATTAGGCTGACATCTATTTCGCTTTTGTGGGGCATACTGCCAGTACTATGCTGCAAGATTGCAGGGCTGTTAGCAGGGGCCAGGTACTGCGGGCTGCTTAGTGCAGTTAATAGCTTGACAGCATATTCACGGTAGGTGAGCTCATCAATCGGGTCCTTGGACAGGCGAGCAATCTCCAACATGCCACTTGCTGCAATAGCTGCTGCGCTAGCATCACGAGGAGTACCGGCATTCTTAGGAGCATTATAGTCCCAATAAGGGATGTTATCCTCAGGTAGGTAAGCCATAAAGACTTCAGCCATCTTTTTGGCAGTTGCCAAAAACTTAATGTTTTTAGTCTCGCGGTGTGACATAGCAAATCCATAAATACCCCATGCCTGTCCACGAGCCCAAGTACTGCTGTCTGCAAGGCCTTGGTCGGTGACTTTGTGCAAAGGTTTACCAGTGGCAGTGTCATAGTTGACTACGTGGTATGAGGTGTAGTTCGGCCTTAGGTGTTCGCGCTGGGTGACGGTGGCATGCTGAAAAGCGTGCTCATAAAACGCGCGACGCCCTCCGTTTTTACCCGCCCAGAACAAGAGCTCCAGATTTAGCATATTATCAATGATGGTGGGGTGCATCCAGTTTTTGCGCCAGGTCCAGCTTTTGGTGGTCCCTACTTTGTTATTGTAGAGTTTATCAAGACTAGCTGCTGTAGTGAACAATATCTCCTTGTATTTGGGATCACGAGTTAAGCGCCAAGCATGGCCATAACAGTTATAGACCATGAAGCCCAGATCATGAGTCCAGGTAATCGATTTTGCGGGTTCCATCGCCTTTTGCCACTTGATGGCCTGCGTTTTCCAGTACTCATCACTGGTGCTTTCGTACATATACCAGAGCTGGCCAGGGAAAAATCCGCCAGTCCAGTCCTTGTAGTTCGTTGTTTTCCATTTGGTACTATCAATAGGCACATTGCGAGGATAGGCACTAGAGTCTTTCAGCTGGCTAAGTGACATTTTGAGTTTAGTCTCACAGTGTTGCAGCAGTTTGATGGCATCAAGTCGACGCGCAGGCATGGTACGCATACGCTCCTCTCGGGACATGGCGGCACCTTTGCTGTTTTTGCCAGGGGGACTTGCACCAATTTGAGCAAATCCAGAGCTAGCTCCGAAGGTCAATACTAAGGCAAACACTAGCACGACTTTAGATAACATTGTACTTGATATCAAGACTTTCATCTGATCAATATGGGGGATGGTAAGGTTCGGAGTAAGTCGGCAGACTCGATAAAGGTCAGCGTCTTGATTCCTACTCATTATAGTTGAGATTAAAGCAGTTTGAATTTGACCAAAGCAACATAGGTGTTTGCCCTAGTTCGTACCAATATCTTCTTGGAGGTAGTTTTTGAGCTTAAAGTCCTTTTGATTGAGCCCGTTGCCAGCAGCACGTAGCGATACTCGCTTTTTGAGCCCGCCAATCTCGATCACGAAATATCCTTCTTCAAGGTGCAAACCACCAACTTCGTCAGGGTAGCTGAAGTCACGCTCTGGCCTGAGCTCGAAAGTAATGGTTTTGGCCTCTCCAGCTTTGTAAACGTCTTTACTTACACCTCTCAACGAATTGAGCAAAGGCGTACTATGCGTCCTGACCTCGTCTTTGACGAAGAGCAAACTAGCTTCCTTACCTTCACGAGTGCCTGGGTTACGTACAGTGACAGAGACCTTGATACTACCATTGCGGTTTACCGAGCTATCAGAAACGCGCAAGTCTGAGTATTGGAACGTTGTGTAGCTCAGCCCAGTACCGAAGGCAAAAAGGTTGGTGTAGCGGTCATGAATGCGCGCATTGTATGGCGTGATGTGTCCAACTTCTCCTGGGTAGGTGATGGCCAATTTGCCTGATGGATTGACCTTGCCAGCCAAGATCTCGACCAAGGCAGTAGTGCCAAACTCACCAGGCAAGCCAGCATGAATGAAGGCGTTGGCTTTTGGCAAAAATGGGGTGATGAGCCTAGGACGTCCAGCCCACATCACCAAAACATTTGGTTTGCCACTAGCTTGTACTTGGTTAATTAGGAGTTGTTGTTCGCTGGATAGGTTGAGGTCCTGGATGTTGCCCATGCCCTCTGCATAAGGCTCCTCGCCAACTGCCATGATGACTAGGTCGGCTGCTGCAAGTTTAGCTGGATCTAATTTGCCAGTGCCGTTGACAGCTACCGCTGAAGTATCAACTTTGGCACCTGGGAAACCAGTCTGCAAGGCAGTAAAGAGGGTAGGGATCGAGTTCGGGAACTGATCCTCATTGCCACCGTTCCAGTTGATGGTCCAACCGCCTGCATTGTTACGTTTGCTGTTGGCTTGCAGACCAACCACAAGGATATTTTTCGGGCCGGTTTTGATCGGTAAGATGCCGTCGTTCTTGAGCAAGACGATACTTTCGCGACTGGCTTCTAAGGCCTCTTGTTTGTTAGCTTTGCTGCCGATGCGGGCAAAACGGTCGTTACGTGGATATGGATTTTCGAACAAACCAAGGTCAAACTTCAGGCGCAGGATCCGCAAGACTGCCTTGTCAATGACAGACTCAGACAAATAACCTTCTTTGACCAAGTCCTTGGTGACGGTGCAAAATGTGGTGCTGCTTGCCGTCATGCTCATGTCAATGCCAGCCTTGAGTGCCATTAGGGTCGCCTCCTTTTCGTTGTGGGCAACATGGTGCTGACCGATCAGTTGCAAG
>CANHWS010000056.1 GCA_947464365.1 Cytophagaceae bacterium
CTGGCATTTGCAATAGTGGCGGCCAAGATTTTTTGAGGAATTGCTTGACTACCGATTGCTTAGCGCAGCTATATGCAGACCCTAGCCCCTATGGGGTGGATGATACTTTTGTCGATGGGTATTTAGGCAATTAGCTGATAGTCAGCTACCTGCCCCAAATGTGTTATTGTTTTTTGCTGCCGTAGTTTTTGACGATCTCGATCTCAAAGATCAGCGGTGTGAAAGGTGGGATCAAGCCCGTACCATCACCGCCATCGCCGTAGGCTTTGTCTGAGGTGACCATGAGGTAACCTTTGTCGCCTTCGCCAAAGTGCAATAGGCCTTTATCCCAGCCTGGTATCACACGGCCTTGGCCAAGGATGACACCGTACGGTCCGCGTTGGCCACTTTCGTCAAAGATGGTGCCAGCCAATGTGGTGCCTTTGTAAGCAATGGAAACAGAGTCATCAGGCAGGTTGGCCTTGGTGCTTTTCTTCTCAGTGATGGCATACAGGATACCGTCAGCATCTTGTTCTACCTTCAGGCTTTTGGTTGCGGCGAATGCTTTGAGGCTCTCGAGCTGTTTGGTGACGATAGCGCTACGGTCCGCATAGCGATTCTTGACCCGGATGTGGTAGGCCAGTTTGCTGCCAGCAGGTAAGTAGGCTGGGCGATTGGCGGCTGCCTGACCAGCAAACATCGAGTCAGTCGGGATGTAAAAGATAGCGGAGTCACCAGCAGAAAGCAGGACTAGGCCACCCATGAGGTCCATCCTGCGGCTAGGGGCAGTTAAGGTAACGATGTCAGGACCCGTGTTGCGTTGGTAGGTGCTTCCGAGGACAGAATCCTTGTGGTTACGGACGGTGAGGTAAAGCTCGAGGACGTTGCCAACCTTGGCGACGGAGTCATCTTTGTCTTCAACGATTTTGTATTCGAGACCGTTGGTGGTGGTTTTGTTGTCACCAGACATAAGGCCGGTGGTATCGCAGGCGGTGAAGGCGGCAGCGGCGATCGCTACCAGCGCCAAGGCAAAAAACTTGCGCATCAGGAGGTATTAAGTGTGAAACTAAGTGGTCGGACTGCGCAAAAAATGCAACAGGACGGGGTGGTTAAGAATTATTGTGGATTGGTGGTAAGATACTTACTTGGCAGGCGCAGGTGGTACCGGTGCTGCCGGTGGTGCTGGGGGGGCAGCAGGCTTTAGATCAGTTATCTCGATTTCGAAAAACAAGGGATCAAAGGGCATGATCTTCGGTGGAGAACCTTGCTCGCCGTAACCCAATTGGTAAGGAATCAGGAGGTAACCTTTGGCCCCTTTGTTGAACATCTGGAGACCTTCGTCCCAACCTTGGATGACTGAGCGTGTGCCAACAGTAACTGGGTATGGGGAGTTGCGCGGGATAGAGCTATCAAAAATGGTGTCGTTAAGCAGCTTGCCAGTGTAATGGACTGACGCCACGTCCTTAACTTTTACGTTAGGTCCTGTGCCGGGTTTTGTGATGCCATACATCAGTCCGTTTGGCAAGGTGATAGGCTTTAGGCCTTTGGCTGTGGCATAGTCCATCAGACGTTTGGTCTGGGCGGCGTCAAAGGCCTCTGCTGACAGGACACTTTCGAGCTGGACACCGAAGACGACATTGCTGCCTTTCGGGAACATTGGTGGTCGTTGTTCGTCTGGCACACCTTTCATCATCTCGTCAGTCGGGATGGTGATAAGGGCAGAGTCACCACTGCTCATTTTGCCGAGCTGTTCGTTAAGGTCGTTTGCAAACTGTGGTGCCTGGAGCTTAAACATCACCGATTTCCCTTGGCTACGGCTGGACTGCACCACCTTCCCCTGCGGGTCGATGACAGTGATATGGCCTTGTACGATTGAGCCGAGGGCAGCTGCAGTACCGGGTACATTCTTGATAAACTTAATAGTACCTCCGCCAGCAGGTGCCTGACCTTCTGCCCCGTGGTTATGGCCAGTGTGGTCGGTATGGCCGCTGTTGTCCTGTGTGGCAGGAGTTTCAGCCGTTTTGGTGGCTGGTTTTTCGACCTTGGTGGCTTTGGTGGATTTTGATTTCTTGGTTTGTGCCTGTGCATCAAGCGCAAAGACAGAGGCCACAAGGGCGGCACCGAGGCTCAGTGCACAAATTTGCTTGTTCATAAAAGGAGCTTAGACGGGTTTAATCAACTCGTCTTGGTATTGGGGGAGTAGATCTATGAAATGCTTAACGGTATTGCTGAGGGTATCATTGCTTTTACCACCAGCGGCATTGCGGTGTCCGCCCCCTTCGAAATGGGCACGGGCGAAGTCATTGACCGAAAAGGAGCCAGTTGACCTAAATGAAATTTTGATGGCCTCTGTGCGGTCCACGATGATGGCTGCCAAACGTACGCCCTCGATGCCGAGCGCATAGTTTACAAATCCTTCGGTATCGCCAGTTTGGCTGTGGTATTGTTTGAGTTCGTCAGCAGTCAGGACGATGTAGGCAGTTGCATACTCGGGCAGGACAACCATCTTTTGGGATAGTACGTAGCCTAATAGGCGTAAACGGTCCTCAGTGCTAGTGTCATAGATGAGCTTGTGGACACGGTGGTTGTCGGCCCCAAGGTCAATGAGCTGGGCGATTACCTTATGCACCTTGGCAGTGGTGCTTGGGTGGCGGAATGATCCTGTATCGGTCATGATGCCAGCGTAAAGACACTCGGCCATGCCCTTGTCGATTAAGTTCTCGTAGCCTAGGTCATGGATCAGGTCAAAGATCAGCTCGCAAGTGGCGGCAGCTTTGGTGTCCCAATACATGTAGTCCGCAAAGGACTCTGGCTCGAGGTGGTGATCAACCATGACCTTTACTGCAGAGCTGGCCCGCACGATGGCTGCCATTTCGTTAATGCGGTTCAGGGCCGAAAAATCCAGACAGCAAATCATTGTCGCATCCGCGATAAGGGCTTTAGCGAGGGCATTCTTGCTTACGGCATCGAATTGAAGCACATCAGCCTCGCCTTCCATCCATTTGAGGAAGCTCGGGTAGTCTGAAGGGACGATGACGTTGACCACATGGCCAAGTTTCTTGAGCAGACTAGCCCAACCCAACGAGGAGCCTAAGGCATCAGCGTCAGGCTTGTGGTGTGTGGTGATAACCACCCGCTGTGGTGTGCTAAGGAGCTGCTTAAAACCTGCTAGGTCGATCATGGAGTGTTGTGTAACCTGGTCGGGATACATAATTCGGGAAACAAAGGTTGCCAAAACTAATGGGATGGGCAAATTTTTTGCCGTCTTGCTGCCCCTGAGGTCCATCCGGCTAGGATAAGTACCAACTAATCTGGCTATGCATGACTTGATTGCTGGGCGCAAGATGGTTACAAAGCTGGGATTAGGACCTTCGACATTACATTTGCCGAATGTCAGGTTCGCCAACCGCCTTGCTGCCCTATTATTCCTCCAACACCATCGAGTGTGGGCTGGATGAAGCTGGCCGTGGATGCATCGCAGGGCCTGTGGTTGCAGCTGCCGTGATTTGGCCCCCAACCCTGAGCCTACCCTTGCTCAATGACAGCAAACAGCTCACAGAGGCCCAACGTTTCGACCTTGAGCCCCTGATCAAAGCGCAGGCCTTAGCTTGGGCAGTGGCGGAGGTCTCAGCTGCCGAAATTGATGAGATTAATATCCTGCAAGCAAGTATCAAGGCCATGCACCTAGCCGTTGATCAAATAATGGCGATAGGTACTGGACTGGTGCCCGAATTGTTATTGGTAGATGGCAATCGTTTCCGACCTTATCCTTTCTTGAGCCATGTATGTTTGGTCAAAGGCGATGCGCGATTCTTGAGTATTGCGGCTGCCTCTGTATTGGCCAAAACCCATCGGGATCGGCTGATGGTGAACTTGGCTGCTGAAAACCCTGGCTATGGCTGGGAGCACAATATGGGTTACCCAACGCCGATGCATAAATTGGCAGTGGCGCGATTAGGGTTTACTCCTTATCATCGTCTGACTTTTAGGATGGAAATAGGGAAACGTGTGAAGAAAGCCAACTAATAACCCAAGGTGGAATTGAAGTTGTATTATCTGCCTTAGATAATGGCAAGGGAGCCAATAATCATCGAATTAGAGGAGGCGATAGACCGGAATCTCATCTGTTACTTTGGGTATATACGGCTGGTAGGTATTAATAGGGACTCAAACCCAACGCAATATTTTGTTTGTGCATTTTGATTTTTTTTTAGCAGCTTACCTTTCGATCCATTTCAAAATCAAGCCCAACTTTATTGTTAGTTCAGTTTCGAAATCACTGGTAGCAATCACCATTTTGATTATGGTAACTGTTGGGTGCCGCGGCCTACCAAAACTTCAATCTAATCCTTCACGGGAGGTGAAAATCTGGTCTGGTGGTGTCCCAGTGGCACAAAGCTATCCAGATGCGCAACTCAAGGCTACCATTGCTCGTAAGTTGAAACTTAAATGTGGTCAAGAGACCCAAGTATTCAGCCGTGGGGCGGTGGACTCTGCAACGGTGGGCACCCATCGTTATGTCTTTGTTGCTGATAGTTTGGTTTATCCGCTCCGTACAGTGGCTCCATACTATCTTGTGGCTGCCAACCTGCCTGATGGTCATCAGTTGCTGCTGAACCATGCTGCTTGGTACGGCCCAGGATACAATAGTCATTATTCGTCAACAGGTGCCATAGCGGTTGTGGCAGCAGCGTCAGTTCATCAAAAGGCCAATGTTGGTCAGTTGGCTACCGTTGGTGTGGCCGCTGGGGTGAGCCTGGGTGTGCTAGATGCCTTCTTTGGCTATGTCCTCAAATGGCCTTATGACAAAGTCTGGTTGGACTATAACCCTAAAACCAAAAGTGTGGTTGTGCTTAAGGACAATGCCCAAACCAAACAGCTAATCAAGTTCTTGGGGCTGCGATAACTTTGGATTTGTAGTTTATAGCATTTGAGCTTTCAATTGGCTGGTGGTTTGTGTCGAACCACTGGCCCATTCTGTTGGCGTTTGATGACCATCACCTTAAGGCGGCGGCGTTTGTCTTGATCCAACAGGTTGAGCACCACCCCTACGATGACCAATAGCATCCCACATCCTGACACAAGGTCATAACCCTCGTCATAGAAGAAATACCCAATTACGAGGGCATAGAATATGCCTAGGTAATTGATGTAGGTAACTTTGTTCAGGGCTTCTTTCTGGATAGCAGAGGTAGCCCATATCTGACCCATTTGGGTGAAAAGACCCATCGCTATGCCCCAAAGCCATTCCTGACCAACTGGCATACGCCATTCCCATAAACATAACGAGCCTGTAATCGGGGTTGCTAACAATGGGAAGTAAAGGATGATCACCATGGCATGCTCATGGCCGCTGGCTTTGCGCACAAAGGTATAGGCTAGGCCACTGCAGAGGGCACCAGCTATGCCCATCATAACATCAAGTGTTGTTAGCCTGACATCAATGCCCTTGACCAACAATACCCCACAAAATGAGACCAGGAAATAGAGCCAACGTTGGGGTTTCATCCTTTCGCCCAAGATGAAGTAGGCGCCAATGGCTGTGAAGATAGGGCTGAGGTATTGGATGGTGACGGCGCTAGCCATCGGGATACGCTGGAGGGTATAGAAGTAAAAATAAAGAGCTCCAATGCCAGCCAGACCTCGCAGGGCAAGCACCATAGGTCGGTGGCCAAAGATCGGTCGCACGCCTGCCTGCCAGAGGTAAGTCATGGTGATGACAAGCGAGATCACCGACCGAAAAAAGATCAGCTGGTGGGTAGGCCAATGCCCTAGCTGCTTGACACAGGTGTTAACCCCGAGGTATGCCAAGGTGCTGAGCAACATCAGGCGCACGCCTGGGCTCAGTTGCGGGATACGATTGAGCATGGGGCAAAGATACGGCCTTTAGGGGCGGATTGTGCTCGGTTTTTCGTTAATTTGGTTGATTGAATCGTGTATAATTGGCCTTTAAATTGTCTGATTAATAATTTGATGTGAAGGCTGTTAATATGCCATATATTTTCATTCGATAGATATAAAATATGCCATCTGATAAGTCTTGATATGGAAATTGGGTTAATTATTAACTCGAATCATGATGATTGATTTGATATTTTTGTGGCAATAATTAGTGTCTTTTATTTTTGTATTGAAGTCTCGATTTAAATTAATTATAATTATTTTTTATCGAGATCATCAAAATAAAAATACCAACCAATCTATCCAAGGCAGAAAGATTGATTGGTGAATTATGGGTTGTTTTTTTGCATTGGTCTAAATGTGAACAGCACTTAATGGGCATCAAGCCAATTGGCACCTGTACCCATACCAATTTCCATCGGGACGGGGAGCTCGATGGCGGTGCGCATCAGTTCTTCAACCTTGGTTTTGAGTAGCTCGACTTCATCAAGGTGGGCGTCAAATACCAATTCGTCATGGACTTGGAGGACCATGCGGCTGCGCAGTTTTTCGGCCTTCATCCAGCGTTGGATATTGATCATGGCTACCTTGATCATATCAGCAGCAGAGCCCTGGATCGGTGCATTAATTGCGTTGCGTTCGGCAAAACCACGGTCTGTAATGTTGCGGCTATTGATGTTAGTTAGGTAGCGCCGGCGGCCCAAGATGGTGGTAACGTATTCCTGTTCGCGGGCATCGTTCACGACCTTTTCCATATAGGTTTTGACGGCAGGGAACTCCAGAAAGTAGTTTTCGATAATCTCGGCAGCCTCTTTGCGTGGGATACTAAGGCGTTGGCTGAGCCCAAAGGCAGATATGCCATAAATGATGCCGAAGTTGGCAGTTTTGGCCTTTCTACGCATATCGCTATCCACCGCGCTGAGGTCCACTTTATATAGGCGGCTCGCTGTGATGGAGTGGATGTCACTGCCTTGCCTAAAGGCCTCGATCATGGTGGCATCGTTGGCAAAGGCAGCCATTATCCGGAGCTCAATTTGTGAATAATCAGCACTTAGGATGGTGTACTCGGCAGATCGTGGCACAAATGCCTTCCGGATTTCCCGCCCCCTAGCCGTCCGTATCGGGATGTTCTGTAGGTTGGGGTTGGTGCTACTGAGGCGGCCTGTTGCAGCTACTGCTTGGTTATAGCTGGTATGCACCCGTCCATCTGATGGGCTAATGAGGCTAGGTAGGGCGTCTATATAGGTGCTTTTGAGTTTCTGGAGCTCACGATATTCTAGGATGAGGGCGGCAATTTTATGCTCATCTGCCATTTTGCTCAAGATCTCTTCGCCAGTGGCATACTGACCTGTTTTGGTCTTTTTGGCTTTGGCATCTAGCTTGAGTTTATCAAATAAGATGCGGCCTAATTGAGCAGGCGAGGCGATGTTAAACTCCTCACCAGCAACCTGATAGATCTCTTGTTCGATGATCCTAGCTTCTTGCGCCATGGTCGTCGATAGCTCGCCCAAGACCGAAGTATCAACCGTAATACCTTCGAACTCCATATCGGCCAAAACGTTCACTAACGGAGCCTCGACCTCATCTAAAAGTTCATTTAGGCCTACTTGGTCAATTTGAGGCTTCAGGACCTGTGCTAGCTGCCACGTAATATCGGCATCTTCGGCGGCATACTCGGCTACATCAGCTAGGTCGGCATCGCGCATTGTGCCTTGTGCCTTGCCCTTTTTGCCAATTAGGCTATCGATTTTAATGGTTTTGTAATTGAGCATGGTCTCAGCCATGATGTCCATGCCATGGCGTTTGTCGGGCTCTAGCAGGTAATGGGCCAACATCGTGTCATAGATGGGACCTGCGACCTCTATCTGGTACTTTTTGAGCACCAAGATGTCATACTTGAGGTTCTGGCCAATTTTGGTGATGTTATTGTCCTGCCAGACGGGGGCAAAATGCGCCAAAATCTGAGCTACTTCGGCTTCATCTGTCGGGATGGGGACGTAATAGGCCTCACCCTTGGTCCAGGCAAATGATAGACCGACCAAACGTGCATCTACTGCATCTAGCGAGTCAGTTTCGGAGTCAAAACAGAAACTCTTGAGGGTGGTAAGGTGGGCAGCCAGTGCCTTGATTTTGGCCTCTGTCTGGCAGATGTGGTATAGGTGAGGTGTAGTATCAGCTGTAGCAAGGTCAGCATATTGGGCATTGCCATCTTGGTCTGTCAGGTCTAGCTCTACCCCTACTTGATCGGAGGTAGAGGTAGCAGCGCCAAATAGGTCAAACTGGCCTGCAGCAGCCGCTTTTTGCTGTTGTTTGCTGGTAGGTGCAGCAGTTGGGCTACCAATCTCTTCACCCAGGATTTTTTTGGCGATCGTCCTGAACTCAAGCTCTTCGAATAAGGGTTTGAGTATCTCTTTGTTTGGTGCTTTCAGAAGCAAATCCTCTTCTACTAGGTCCACAGGGGCGTCCAGCAGGATTGTTGCTAGCTCTTTGCTTTGGAGCCCTTGGGCAGCAAACTGGGTTACATTTTCGGCCATTTTGCCCTTGAGCTGATGGGCGTTCGCAATTAAGTTTTCAACCGTGCCGTATTCTGCAATGAGCTTTTTGGCGGTTTTCTCGCCAATGCCGGGGATGCCAGGTATGTTATCCACGGCATCACCCTGTAGGCCAAGGATATCTTGCACCTGATCAATGCGGCTGATCTCCCAGCGCTCCAATACCTCGGCAACGCCCAGTTTTTCGGGCCCCTTGCCCATAAAGGCAGGTTTATAGACGAAGATATTGTCTGAGACCAGTTGGCAATAGTCCTTATCGGGGGTCATCATATAGACCTCAAAGCCAGCTGCTTCGGCTTTTTTGGCTAGGGTACCGATTACGTCATCAGCCTCATAACCTTCGGCCAGCAGGATCGGTATGCCAAAGCCTTGTAGCATTTGCATGATGTAGGGCACCGCGATCGAGATGTCCTCTGGTTGCTCTGCTCGGTTTGCCTTGTATTGCTCAAAGCTGATATGCCGCACTGTGGGCGCGGCCGTATCAAAGGCAACACCAATATGGGTTGGTTTCTCCTTGTTGATGACCTCCAGTAATGTGTTCAGGAAGCCGAAAATGGGGCCTGTGCTCATGCCCTTGGATGTAACGCGTGGGTTTTTGCTGAAGGCAAAGTGCGCACGGTAGATCAAGGCAAAGGCATCGAGCAAAAAGAGTTTCCGGTTGGCTGACATTGCAGGAAGGGTAGGGTAGGGCGTGGTTCAATTTAGGTTTTGACTTGGTCTGGGCAGGCTAGCAGTAATGCCTTGCCTCCGAAGCCGAAACCTGATGCCATGATAGTTGACATCGTTCGGTGGGCAAAATACTAGTTTTTGAACTGCATCTGGCCTCTATGGACATAAATGCCAACCTTCGAACCTGTTTCGGCCTATCACAATAGCTATTGCTATAGGGCTTGTACATTAACGAAAAGGGCATAGCGGGTGCTGTTCTCAACAAAAAAGCCACCTATATACTAACGTACATAGGTGGCTTTGGTTGGGTCAGGGGAATGCGATTTAGGCAGCTTGGGCTTTTTTGCTGAATAACTTCAGCCTTTTGCTTGCAAGGCCGATGCCGGCAGCGGCAATCAGGCTTATGCCTCCATCCACTGGGATTGGTGCCGGTCCGCCTTCTGGCGGATTGTCGTCAAAATTGGGGGGCTCTTGCGCTTGGCTGACCATGGTCAACATCATAAGGGCAAACGACAGAATAAGTGCCTTTTTCATATCTATGTCTTTAGCAAGTCTGGGCGAAATGGCCTTAGAGACTGCATTTGGGCAAGACCGATGGGGTGCAGGATTACTACAACCCGATTGGTGCTTGCGAGTGGAAATTTAGTTCTGAATGAGGATCTGTTGAGATTTGACACCGCTGTTGCTGCGCATCAGGATGGTGTAGATGCCAGATTTGAGGCCCATCGGAATGGCAATGTGCTCGGCAGTGCTACTAACGGTGATGTTGCTTGTACCGGCAATACGGCCCAAAGCATCAATAGCTTGGACGCTGATGTTTTCGCCAACTTCAAAGCCATTGAGCGCAAGCATCAGTGCGTCGGCTGCGCTTGGGTTAGGGTAAATTGTGGCTGATTTACCTGCTATCAATGTGTTTAAGCTAGTAACGCTTGGTGTAAATACCAGCTCAAAACGATTGGCACCAAAGGTGGTTGTATCTGTATTAAGGATGCTAAATGCGTAAGCAGGATTAACAGCCAAGTTGGTATACGTGCGGAGTTTGCGGTCCTTGAGGAACCAGGTGGCGTTTGCTGGTAGGTTGCTAAAATTGAGTGTAAAAGCACCGCTGGCCGCTGCCTGTACGTATAGCCTGATGCTATCACGGGTGGCTGGCATTGGGCGCAGATCAGCAGTTAATTGGTAGTTGTCACCACTATAACTTGCGATGTTGAGGGTCGATCCGCTGAATTTAGGGACGTCGTGTTGAGCGTCTTTGTTACGGGTATAGCCGCTGTTGTTGTCAAAAGCAAACAGCACTTCGTCTGTGGTGCCTGTGGCATTGGTCAGGACAGCACGCATCACTGAGTTATTGCCTGACCGGTAGAAAGAGGCTGTGGCAGATGTTTTGGCGTTTTCAGTTACGCTCAATACAGGGGATGCGCCACTAGCTTGAACGAAGAAGCCTTGGCCACTCGGGATGATGCCAGAGCCACTGTTGTAAGACACATAGGTCGGGCCAACTTTGATTAGGCCTTTATACTGCGAACCAGTGTAATACATCATCGTGTTCTGGACGTTAGTACGGGTCCAGTTGCTTTCCGCTTCCCAGTCGATTGGGGCTTGATAAGGGTTTGCCACCAAGTTCCAGGCATTACCAGCGTTGGTGATGCCAGCAAAGTTGTGCGTTCCGGTAACAGGAGTTCCGTTCCAGTACATAATTCCAGGGCCTGCAGGAGGGCCATAAAGGCCAGTAGCGCCGTTATTAAGGGTCAGGAACGGTGTCCGGGCATAAATGCGAACACCACGGCCAGGAGCAAAAGTTTGGTTTAGTGTGGCAGCTGTCCCACCGACCCATGAACTACCGTTGGTGAACGTAAAGACGCTAGGCTGTGTGCCACCACCAGTCGAGAAGGTGAAGTTGATACCGTTTGTGCCGAGGGCTGTTTCTTGCCAGTCGCCAAGGGTTTTGCCGCTGATTGGGCTACCGACTAGCATCCAACGTGGGGTAGTGCCAAAATAGCGCTGTGCAGTGATGTTGCTAATGCCAGTAATCGAGGCAGAAGCATCGATTGTATCAAGTACGGCGGTGCCTGCAGCAGAGCTAAGGAACGTAACGTTATTGCCACCTAGGGCTAGTATACCACGACGAACACGAACACGACCAGCAATCTGAATATCAGTGTTTACGGTCAGGCTTCGGAGGGTCCAGATGGTATTGATCTTATTGTTAGGAGCGTTGTCAAAACCAACACCGCCAGCAGAGGTCACACCACCTGTAATAGGGCCATGGACATAGATAGTACCAGCACCAGTGCCACGGATGACGGCACCAGAGCCAGAGAATGAGCTACTATGATTGAGCGCCAGTCGGCGTGTGCCGATGGATAAAATACCATTCGTCAGATTGATGGTGCCGTAGGTTGTGAGGTTTGCGCCGAGGGTTACAACACCAGAGGTATTGATCGTTAGGGTGTTTACAGCAGCAATGCCAGATGGCAAAGTGTAGGTCGAGCTGCCTGTAAGGGCTAGGCTGGCGTGCTGTGTAGTGGCAATGCTACCTGCTACTGTGCTGACAGATCCGCTAATGGTGAGGGTGTTAGAGAAGACTTTCAGGATACCAGCAGTTAGGGTGGCTGTGCCCGAAATATTCGTGGCACCAACTAGATAAGCACCTTCGCCATTGATGGTGACATTTCCCAATGTGCCAGTAGGTAGGGCTATTGGTGCATCAGCGTTGACGGCATAGGTTCCAGATGATCCGAAATTGATGATGCCGCTACCTTGGAAACCGTATCCACCATTTGTAAGGGCTAGGCCTGTAGCTGTGACGGTGCTGACGAGGCGAACGTAACTATTTTTGTTAAGGCCAAGGGTGCCAGTTGCAGTTAGGCTACCACCGACTGTGGTGCTGTCGATAATGCCACCTAATGATGTCCCAGAAGCAAAATTGATGGTGCCTAGGGCACGGCCACTACCACGAAGGACGATGTTGCCAAACCCAGTGGCATCATAGATGCTGCCAGACCCTGCAAATGCACTGCTGCCAGACATCACGAGGTTAAAGCCATTAAGGTCAAGGGTGCCGTTTATGGTTAGGGTACCTGAAACCAAAATATCACTACCCAGCTTTAGGGTGCTGGTAGAAGGGATGCTGATGTTGTTGTAAACCACAGCAGATGCAGGATTGAAACGACCAGAGCCTGAGGTGATAAAGGTAACGGTGTTGCCAGTCGGGATGGTCAGGGTGGCATCAGAGCCTGACATAGTCTTGGCAGTGATATTAAGCAAGGCGTCCCCATTAGCAGAGGCTGCAAGGGCTGTGGCAAGGTCTGTATGCGTGGCTTGGAATGTATTGCTGCTATTCACCCTAAAAACAGGACTGTTATAGCCACTTGTTAGCGCAGTAGTCTGGAACCCTGAGATATCTAGGTTGGTGTTCCAGTTGGTGTAGGTAGTGTATTGAGCTGCACCTTCGAGTGTTGAAGCATCAAAAATACCTAATTGAATCGCTCCTGTTGAGGCCGCCGCTGGGTTGGAGGTGATTACACCTGTGCCAGAGTTAAAGGCCAAAATGCCAAATACGCCACTTGTACCTGCAAATGGGGTAGTGGGAGTCGTTGATCCGCTAAGGCCAGCAGTTGGAAAGTTAGCAGCGATGATACCGGAGGTAGTTACCTGATTAGATCCGTTAGTGGTACCAGCCAAGCCTGCTGTGACTTTGGTGTGTTTGCTAGCACCAAGGGCATTCCAGTAGTTGTTTGTGGCTGTTACCGTGCCATAGGTAGTTGCGCCGCCAAAAACTTGTAAACCACCAGAGCTGCGGTGCGCCTGAGGAAAGGCGTTATACCTAAACGACAGTGTACCTGATATATCATTTTGTAAGTTGATGCCTACCTGCAACTTGCCTGTTAAGGCAGAGCTAAACTCGCAACCTTCTACAGTGATATTGCTGATTGAGGCATTGCCTGCAGTTGGCTGGAAGTAAATGCCGCGTTTCTGAAGATTGTTCGGGAAGGTGGCCTCACTATGTGTGCTGTAGAACCGGCAGTACTTAAATGTCAGGTTGGAATACGTTTTGCCAACCTGCACAAAGTTAATCAAGTTGCTGGCCCCTGTGTTGGTGCCTGCACGGTGGAAAACACAGTTCTGGAATAGGGCGTTGGACAACTTCTGGATCTGGAGGACTTGCAAATTGCTGCCTGATGCCGTTTGGTTCTGGTCAAAAGCACAGTTGGTCACAGTCAAGTTATTGACATCGACTGTACTTGGGTTTGTTGTCTGAGTGAAAGTGATTGCAGGACCAGTATTGGCCCTAACTTGGGTATTGCGAATCACCCATCCGTCAACGCCAACATTGTTGGCGACTGTAATACCATTGCCGTTGCCAGTGATGTTGCAACCTATCATGACAAGATCGTCGCAGGTGGCAGTGACATTGACGCCAAACGAGGTGCAAGCAATGATGGTGACGTTGTAGAGGGATAGTTTGCCTGTTGTGATCGCGACACCTGTACCAGCATTGTTAATCCGGAGGTTACGAAGTTCCTGACGTATGCTACCGTTAAGTGCAGCCGATGCAGTGACCGTAGAGCTAATTATAGTCCCTCCAGAGGCCTCGTTACCAGCGCCAATGATGTTGACGCGCTTAGAAAGTGTAAAACCAGCGAAGGTGCCTGGCCCAACAATGATATTGTCGCCATCAGAGGCTAAAGTAATGGCCTGTGCGATGGTCAACAAGGATGAGTCACGGTTTTGTGCTTGAACAATGGACCTGCCATTGTTACCAGCCGAACTGACATATAGGGTTGTTGCTGAGGTCCAGTAGCTAAGCAGGAGTAGCCCAAGGACCAGTATTGGGCCTTGTAAAGGTCTGATTTTCATAAAGTAAATTCGTAGGTATGCTAATTTATTCAGGTGGGGTGTACTTTAGGTTGATACCAACCCGACCGTAAAAGTAACCATAAAATTTGGGTTAGCTCAAAACAGAAATCTAGAATACTTTACAAATCATTTTTAGACTACCAGATTAAG